>NZ_JBFTMK010000065.1:0-12833 GCF_056396965.1 Pseudomonas sp. 05N434 | reverse complement strand
CAGAGTCCAGGTCTGCCCACTGTGCGTCGTCACAACGAACTGGGTTCAAGGCCTCGCTGGGGAAGTAGTTGTAACCTGATAATACTGCTTTGATCGCGCTTACCAGTTCACTGAGCTCTTCCTGTTTGCATACATACCCTGATGCACCTGACTGCATGCAGCGAATACCAAAAAGTTTTGGGCATTGTGCAGTCAACACCAGTGTTTTTAATGGCGTGCTCATTGCGTTGAAACGTGAGAGCACTTCCAGCCCATCCAGTTTGGGAATACTGATGTCGAGGATGATCAGGTCGGGCATGCATTCGCGCACCATTTGCATGGCATCGACGCCATTGTCAGTTTCACCGACGACTTTGTAACCTTCATGTTCCAGCAGCATTCGAACGGCAAGGCGGATGACAGGGTGATCGTCGACAATAAAAACGGAGTTCATAATCAAATCCCATACGTGCACAAATAAAGCGCGCACCTTAGCTCAGTAGTTGAGGGGGCGCATGAACTGACAAGCCGATAGCAGCAATATAGGAAAAGTCCTACAGCTGAAAAAGAAATGGACTACGTGTCAACTAGGTTTTGAATGAGGAAGGGTTAAAAATTTGATAGTTTAGTCAAGAAGCTAGAAGGCGTTTGGCTATAAGTATTAATCTGTGTTTTGGATGTGGTTCTAGTGTGTGAGAGTTGGTGTTTTTTATTGTGAGGCCAAGGTCAACAAGTTTCTAAAATCTGATTGTTTCAATGGCTTGATCAAGTAACCCAGCAAGGGAAGTCCGTGTTCGTAGGCTACTGTTTTAAGTTTTTCCAGCTCGGCGGATGTCAGGCTGCTCAGCAGTATTGCCTGTCTGATCATTCCCCGGTGACTGGCGAACTCGATCAAATCAAGACCGGGAAGGTCGGGCAGGCATTGGTCGCACAGAAGAATATCGAACGGTTGCGCAGCTTTGAGCATTTGTTGCAAGGCGCCTTCGGCACTGTCAGTGGTGGTCAGTTGGGTGAAGCCGTAACTCTCGAGCAGGTATTGAGCCGCTCTCAGCTGAAACGGATGATCTTCCACCAGCAATATGTGCCAATCGTGTTTGAACGTAGGAGTTTTCATGCGTCATCTGTCGAGCAGTGGGTGTGCAATTGTTTCGCGAGATGGTCGAACAATCGATCAGTCAGCTCTGCACAAGGTGTAGGGCGATTCTGTCGATGTTGAAATACAGATGAATGTCGAGACATTCGATCAGCCGTTCAGACGTCGCTGACGCGGCTGATCGATGCGCTGTTATCCGTGGCTTGAACGACCGGTCATTTCCAGCGCCATTTCACCGGCATAGCTGTCGGTCATGCCAGCGATGAAATCAATCATGCGCAAGAAAGAGGTGTGCAACGGGCCATTCGGGTCGGGTGCATTGTTGCCCAACAGGTCGAGTATGCGCCGGTTCTTGAAGGAGGGCGTACGACCGTTGTGCTGCTCCAGTGCTGCGCCGCAAAAAGCATTGAGCAGGATTTCCAGGGTGGTGTAGGCACCGATTTCGTGGAGCGTCTTGCGCTTGTCCTGGAAGATTTTTTTGCGTGCCATGTCCTTGGCATTCAAGACACAGCGTTTGGCCGGGCCATGCATGTGTTCGACAAGGTCCCCCGGTAGCGTGCCGGACAGCAACGCGTCCTGTTGCTCGACAAAGGCTCGGGCTGCTGCGTTGGTCAGGTGTTCGATGGCWTTGCCCCGCAGAATCGCCAGTTTGCGCCGCCGCGAATCCTGTGGACCGAGCTGACGATAGGTTTCCGGGAGATCGTCGCCCACCAGGTCCAGCAGCAGGGACTCGACTTCGGCGTACTCCAGCAGCTCCATTTCCAGGCCATCTTCCAGATCGATCAGCGCGTAGCAGATGTCGTCGGCGGCCTCCATCAGATACACCAGCGGATGGCGCGCCCAGCGCTGTTCTTCCAGTTGGGGCAGGCCGAGTTTATGAGCGATCTGTTCCAGCAGCGGCAGTTCACTCTGGTAGCAGCCGAACTTGTGCTTCTTGTAGCCCAGTGAGTCGGCGTGCCGGGCCGTCCACGGGTATTTCAGGTAGGTGCCCAGGGTGGCATAGGTCAGCCGGGTGCCTCCTTCGAACTGATGGTATTCAAGCTGGGTGAGCACCCGGAAACCTTGGGCATTGCCTTCGAAGTTGAGGAAGTCGTTGCGTTCGGCTTCGCTCATGGCATCCAGCCAGCCACGGCCGGCGGCCTGCTGGAACCAGTGGCGGATCGCGTCTTCGCCGGAGTGGCCGAAGGGTGGGTTGCCGATGTCATGGGCCAGGCAAGCCGATTGCACCACCATCCCCAGGTCGCTCGGTTCACACCAGTCGGGCAGCGCGCTGCGGATGGTTTCACCGACGCGCATCCCCAGCGAACGGCCGACGCAGCTGACTTCCAGCGAGTGAGTCAGGCGCGTATGAATGTGATCGTTGCTGGAGACCGGATGGACCTGGGTCTTGCGCCCGAGACGGCGAAACGCGCCTGAGAAAATGATCCGGTCGTGGTCTTTATGGAAAGGACTGCGGCCGAGTTCTTCCGGGCTGTGCACAGGTTTTCCGAGGCGTTCGCGGGTAAGCAGGGTGTGCCAATCCAAGGCTGGTTTCTCCGTCAGGTGACTGAACCCCTAGCTTCCCGTTTCGCGCCGGTACCTGCAAGGAGAACTACAACCCCGCAGCGTCGATATCGATGAGCAGTAGCCGTTCGCCGTTATCGAAAAACTGCCCCGCAGTGAGGCAGTACTGATTGCTGGTGGCGTCGCGGTAAGTGTTGGAAAGCGTCAGACGGCGCTCATCCCAACCCTCGGCCAGCAAGTGATAGAAATAGGGGCGCCATGACCAGTTATGACCCAGGTAGCGGTTATCGGCTTCCCAGCCGTTGTTGCGCCATTCCAGGTTGGGGGTCAGTTGCGTGCCGTGGCGGTCGCACTGATAAAAACGCAACAGCCAGGGAAACGCTTCCAGCTGCGGCAAGGCGCTGAGGGGCGCGCTGGCTTGAGCCCAGGCTTGCAGGATGGTCATCAGTTCGCTGAGTTGCTGGCGCATGATCATCAGGCGAGCGCGTTCAGTCAGCTTTTGCTGAACGTAACGCTGGCGCAGTTGCGCGAAGCGCTCGACAAAGGCGTCGGTGGCGAAGAAATCCGCTTGCGCTCGGGCGAACAGAAAGCCTTGTACGTAGCGTGAGCCGCACTCCAGGGCAAAATTCAGTTGAGCTTCGGTTTCCACGCCTTCGGCGATGATCCAGCAACCGGTTTTTTCTGCCATTTGCGCCAGTGCCTTGACCAYATCGCTGCTGGGACCGCCCAGTGCGGCGGCCTGGAACAACCGCATGTCGAGCTTGAGAATGTCCGGTTGCAGGGCCAGCACGCGATCGAGTTGAGAGTAACCGGCACCGAAATCATCGATGGCGATCCGCGCCCCGGCTTGCCGGTAGCGGGCCACGACTTCAGCCAGACGCTGGCTGTCGCCGCCCAATTCGGTGATCTCGAAGACGATTCGCTGTGCGTCGACACCATGCCTGCTCAGTTGCTTGAGGCTCGGCAGTGCCTGGTCCCGGCGCAAGCGGCTAATCCAGCGGGGTGAGATGTTCAGGCTGAGAAACCAGTCCGTGGGCGCTTCATGCAGACGGCTCAGGGCGTTGTCGCGAATCTGGCGATCGAGACGTCGCAGGGCGATGGCCGGGGTTCGCGGATCGGCGAACAGCGCACCTACCGAGGCCAGTTGACCATCGGCCTGGCGCAGTCGGCCCAGCGCTTCGACACCCGCGATACGGCCTGTGGCGGTATCGATGAATGGCTGAAAACAGGCGAGCGGTTGCCCGTCGATCACGAGGCCTCCTTATTAAGGTGTTGTTCTGGATAAATACCTGGTCCCAGGTAGGCACGCAGGATCAACCTCTCGATAAAGAGGTTGATCCTGGTGGTATTGCAAGAATGCAGCCAGACAAGACTGATTAGTGTTTGCGCGAAGCGCTCTGCATGACCAGCTTGATCAGCGGCCCTAGTGCGGCGCCCAGGCTAACCAGCTTGGTCAGGCTGCCGATACCGCCGCCCTTGGCACCCTTGCCGGTCAGAAAACCCAACCCGATCACGGCGGCGATGCCCCAGAGCGGGGCGTGTTTGATGCCGAAGCCGTCTTGCAGGCTTTGTGTCATGCCGCGCACCCGTTGCAGGGGCTGCAGCAGTTGTTGGGACTCGTGGCGAATTTCCTGGCGATGCATTTCCATGCGCAGACGGATCAGTGCCTTGCGCATTTCCGTTCGCGAACTATTGCGGGGAAGTTCAGGCATGCTCATGGCAACAGACGCTCCCGATCATTGGCCAGCTCCTCGAGGGTGCCATGGAAGGGCGAGGATTCATCGAAAATCGCCGCCCTCAAGCGCATCGCGCAGAACAACGTAGCGAGGGTGTAGAACACACAGAGCCCGATGATCGCCGCCAGGCGATAGGTGTCCCAGAACAGGATCAACACCAGCGTCGACAACCCCACCAGCAACAACAAGGCAAAGACCAGCGTCAGGCCTGCAAACAGCAACAGGCTTACGGTACGTGCTTTTTGCTCCTGCAGTTCGATGCCGAACAGTTCGACATGGCTATGCAGCAACCCAAGAAACGCGGCACCCAGGCGCCGCGATGAAGAGCGGGTGCCCGTCGCGGACGAGCCGGATTCATCGATTGCCATATCAGCGCCGAGTAGCCAGCAGACCAATCAGGAAACCCACGCCGGCTGCAATCCCGACCGATTGCCATGGGTTGGCCTGGACGTAATCTTCCGTGGCGGCGACAGCCGCTTTGCCGCGCTCTTGCAGGGCGTCKTCGGTCAGCCTCAGGGTTTCCCGGGCACGCAGCAGGCTGTCGCGGATCTGTTCGCGCAGCTCATCGGCCTGATCACCGGCCAGGGAGGCGGTGTGTTCCAGCAACCGTTCGGTGTCGCTGACCAGTGTCTGAAAATCTTCCATCAGAATTTCTTGAGCAGTCTTTGCCTTGATGCGTGCCATTGGTGATCTCCGTAAGTGGCTTCTGAAGCGTTCGAGTATGAGCCTTGCGCGAAGGTTCAGTACAAATGACTGGTACATCTTTTGCTACGTCGTGGTGCGTCAGCCGGCGCTATTGCGCTGTTGCCGGGCATGATTTCAGGAAAACCCTAACTCAAACAATCAAAACTCGCGCAGAGGCGGCGGTCTTGTGCGCCAAAGCGGTTCATCCGGATCAGCGTTGCGGTCTGGATTGGCTGCAACTTGGTGCGTCGACCATCTGCGCGAACTGCTTTGGTGCTTTTTTCAGCCTTCAGGTCTGCCAATCCATGGAAAATCTGCAAAGTGCTGTGGACAGTCTGGTCCATAGCTCCAACACGTTGTTCATCCTTATCGGTGCGGTCATGGTTCTGGCCATGCACGCCGGTTTCGCCTTTCTTGAGGTCGGCACGGTTCGCCAAAAGAATCAGGTCAACGCCTTGTCGAAGATCCTCAGTGACTTCGCCATTTCGACCCTGGCCTACTTCTTTATAGGCTATTGGATTTCCTATGGGGTCAGTTTTATGCAACCGGCGGCGGTGATCACCGCCGACCATGGCTATGGGTTGGTGAAGTTTTTCTTTCTGCTGACCTTTGCCGCGGCGATACCGGCGATCATTTCCGGAGGCATCGCCGAGCGCGCCCGGTTCGTCCCGCAGTTGTGCGCGACGGCGCTGATCGTGGCGTTTATCTACCCCTTCTTCGAGGGCGTGGTCTGGAACGGCAACTTCGGCCTGCAAGCCTGGTTGCTGGCACGTTTCGGCGCCAGTTTCCATGACTTCGCCGGCTCCGTGGTGGTTCACGCCATGGGCGGCTGGCTGGCACTCGCGGCGGTGTTGCTGCTGGGGCCGAGGCAAGGTCGTTATCGCGACGGGCGACTGGTGGCATTCGCGCCGTCGAGCATTCCCTTCCTGGCGTTGGGGTCGTGGATCCTGATCGTCGGCTGGTTCGGTTTCAACGTGATGAGCGCCCAGACTCTGCAAGGGGTCAGCGGGCTGGTGGCAGTGAATTCGTTGATGGCCATGGTCGGCGGCACGGTGGCGGCGTTGATCGTCGGGCGCAATGACCCGGGCTTCCTGCATAACGGCCCGTTGGCCGGATTGGTGGCGATCTGCGCCGGTTCGGATCTGATGCACCCGGTGGGCGCATTGGTGACCGGCGCCATCGCCGGAGCACTGTTTGTCTGGTGCTTTACCGCGGCTCAAGGCAAATGGCGTATCGACGATGTGCTGGGTGTCTGGCCTTTGCATGGGCTGTGTGGTGTCTGGGGCGGGATCGCTTGCGGCATCTTCGGGCAAATCGCTTTGGGTGGTTTGGGGGGCGTGAGCCTGATCAGTCAGTTGATCGGCACTTCTTTGGGGGTAGTCGTGGCGCTGGCCGGTGGTTTTGCCGTGTATGGCGCGATCAAGGCGGTCCATGGCCTGCGCCTGAGCCAGGAAGAAGAGTATTACGGCGCGGACTTGTCGGTGCACAAGATCGGCGCCGTGAGCCAGGATTGAATCAGCGTTCCTCATCGTCGGCGCCAGGGTAAAAATCGTGCAGCAGGCGATAGCGGTCATGCCGTACCTGGTCGACCCGGTCCTGCACCTGCTGGCCGGGTATGCCCAGCATGATCAGAGCGTGGGAGGCGAGCATCAGGCTGGACTCCAGCAACTCGGGTACGACTTCGCTGGCACCGGCCGCCTTCAACTCGGCCAACTGGCTGTCATCCCGGGTGCGCACCAGGATCGGCACGGTCGGGTTGAACCGCCGTGCTTCCTTGAGAATCAGCAGGGCGATGTCCGTCTTGTCCACGGCAACCACCAACAGTCTTGCGCGCTCCAGCCCTATCGCGATCAGCAGCTCGCCGCGACGTGAGTCGCCATAGTGCACACTGCTTTCATTGACCACAGCTTCCTGGACCCGCACCGGATCGGTGTCCAACGCGATGTACGGTTGCTGAACATGACGCAGGAAACGCCCGATGGATTGACCGACGCGGCCATAGCCACAGATCACCACGTGATTGTGCAGGCCGGCATTGAGCGCGCTGATTTCTTCGAGTTCGGCTGCTTTGTTGGGTTTGCGGTGCAGACGCATGGCGATGCGGGGAGCGGCGCGCAGAAGTAAAGGCGTTACCAGCA
Source organism: Pseudomonas sp. 05N434 (assembly GCF_056396965.1). Lineage (NCBI taxonomy): Bacteria > Pseudomonadati > Pseudomonadota > Gammaproteobacteria > Pseudomonadales > Pseudomonadaceae > Pseudomonas > Pseudomonas sp. 05N434. Next base: position 5,700 of record NZ_JBFTMK010000065.1, on the reverse strand, counting down.
TCGAGCAGAACGTGGCCGCCAGCAGCAGGCCGCCGAGGTCGGCGGGCATCAGTTTGTTCTGTTGCATCTGCGCCATCAGGGCAAAACAGAACTCACCCCCCTGGGCCAATGCCAGGCCGCTGCGCCATGCAGTTTCGCCATCGCTGCCGCGCCATTTGACCAGCAGTGCGACCAGGGTGCCCTTGATCAGCAGCAACCCCAACGTCAGACCGAGAATCAGCAGGCCGTGGCTGGCAAACAGGCGCAAGTCGATCAGCATGCCGATACTGACGAAGAATACTCCGAGCAGAATATCGCGGAACGGACGGATATCGGCCTCGATCTGATGTCGGTAATGGCTTTCCCCCAGCAGCATGCCGGCGAGAAAGGCGCCCAGGGCAGGAGAGAGGCCGAGCAGGTGAGTCAGCCAGGCCGTCAGCAGAACAATCACCAGTGCCAACAGCACGAACAGCTCCGCGGACCGGGCCGCGGCGACTTCATGGAACAGCCGTGRCAGAAACCAGCGACTGACCAGCAGCAAACCGACGAACAGCACCAGGGTCTTGGCCAGCGTCAGCGGCAGCGCCCAATACCAGGCGTGGTCACTGCTGCCGGCGAACACCGGCACAAGCGTCAGCAGCAACACCGCAACCACGTCCTGGAACAACAGCACGGCGATGGCATTCTGGCCGTGACGGCTGAATATTTCGCCGAGGCTGCTCAACTCCTTGCTGACAATGGCGGTAGACGACAGCGCCAGACCGGCGCCGAGTAACAGGGCTGGTGTGATCGGCATGCCGAACAGCATCAGCAAAGCTCCCAGCAAGATCCCGGACCCCAGCACTTGTAGGCTGCCCAGGCCAAACACCACCTGGCGCAGTGCGAGCATCTTCGACAGGGAAAACTCAAGCCCCAGGGAGAACAGCAGGAACACCACGCCCAATTCGGCCAGAYCGGGCAAATCTTCGTTTTCATTCACCCAGTTGAACGCTGTCGGCCCGATCATCAGCCCTACGCACAAGTAGCCCAGCACCGGTGGCAAACGCAGGCGCTGGAACAGTGCAATCACCACCAGGGAGGAGGCGAGGATGATCAACAAGTTGGCAAACACAAAAAACTCCGGTGAGGGTTCTGGCTACTCAAGCGTAGAGGCAAAAAAGACGCGAGCATTGCGCAAATGACCGGCGACGCAAATGATTTGCGTCAGAGTTTTGCTGAAATCTCTTGAAGTCACCGTTGCTCGGACGTCGGCTCGACTGCGTTTGATGGCGGGCCTAGAATGAGCGCTTACTTCGTTTGGTCTTGTCGTCATGCCTCCTGAATGTCAGCTGTTCGGCACCGTTGGTTGCCATCTTTGTGAAGTCGCCGAAGCCATGCTGATGGAGTTTGTCGAGCGTGGTCTGTTGGTGGAGCTGGTGGATATCGCTGATGATGAAACCTGGTTCGAAGCCTACAGCCTGCGTATTCCGGTGTTGCGTCGGGTCGATACCGGCGCTGAACTGGGCTGGCCGTTTAGTGCCGAGCAGGTGGTGGCGTTCCTGCGCGAGTCCTGACACTGCTGGCGATGCCCCACCTGTCGCGATCCTCGTTTCATTCGTTGGCGAAAGGTTGGTTATTCGGTTACTGTATGTCTATACAGTTATTCGGATTGCCTGCCATGCTTCTCCCTGTTCGGGTTTGGGCAGATGATCCCGGACGTCAGAGGGATGAAATGTGGTCAATGTCGAACAATTGAAGAACAGTGTGAACCGGATGTCGGCCGATGTGGTGCGCGAGGCGGTTCTCGAATTGCGTCTGGATGGCCTGGTCACGGAGGGGAAAACGCCCTTCAACAAACTGCATTTCAACACCTGCTTCGCCGAAATCGAAGCCTTGTTCCAGCGTGCGGGTTATCACCGGCAGCTCGATGTCGTGGGCTATCAGGGGTTGTTGTACGCGCTTTATGATCCGGGTCGCTGGGAAGCGGTCGATGTGCTGCGCTGGCTCAAGGAGTTCACCGAAGCGGCCGCTCGAACGCAGTCAATACCGGCCTGAGGATTCTCTTCTAGGTTCGTTCCGGCCACTGTTGGATAATGCTGCCCTGCATTGAGGGTTAGAGTTTTTCGTATGTCCACTTCATCGTTTTCTGCTGCGCACAACCAGGCCAGCACGCTCTATCTGCCGCCTGGTCCGTGGCAGACCGTATTCGATTGCCTGTGCGAACACTTCAGCGCCATCGGTCGTGAGCAATGGCTGGACAGAATTGCTCGCGGTCGTGTCCTCGATGGACAAGGCATGCCGATCGCCCTGGATCTACCTTACAAGGAAGGTCTGCGGATTCATTATTTTCGTGAAGTACCGGACGAAAAACCGATCCCGGTGGTGGAGTCGATCCTCTATGCCGACGAGCATCTGGTGGTGGCGGACAAGCCGCACTTCCTGCCGGTGACGCCGGCTGGGGAGTATGTGGAGCAGACATTGCTGCGACGACTGATCCGGCGACTGGATAACCCGCATCTGGTGCCTTTGCATCGTATTGACCGGCATACGGCAGGGCTGGTGCTGTTCTCAGCCAATCCTCAGAGTCGGTCGGCGTATCAGTCATTGTTTCCTACACGCCAGATCGAAAAACGCTACGAAGCAATCGCCCGGGCATTGCCTGAACTGACCTTCCCGATGGTTCATAAAAGTCGACTCATCGATGGCGAACCGTTCTTTCGCATGCAGGAAGGTCCGGGCGTCAGCAATACCGAGACGGCTGTCGAGGTCCGGGAAAAAAACGGTGAGTTCTGGCGCTATGCGCTTTACCCGGTAACAGGCAAGAAACATCAGTTGCGAGTGCACATGGCGGCCCTGGGGGCTGGTATCTGCAATGACCCGTTCTATCCGCAGGTGCTCAAGGATGTTGAAGACGACTATGCCAATCCCTTGAAGCTGCTGGCCCAGGGGTTGCGATTTGTCGATCCGGTTACGGGGCAGGAAAGAGAGTTCGAAAGCACAATCACTCTGGAGTGGTGATCATAGGCGATCCTGTTTTTCTTCTGCCACGAAAAAGCCCGCTTTAAAAGCGGGCTTTTCTGTATCCGATGGTCGCCGCAAAGATTACAACTCTTTAACGGTACGAATCTGATCCTTGTTGATGCGGGTGTGCTTGCCATCCAGCTGTTCGAACTCGTAAAAGCCCGATTCTTTATCGTACTTAGGCGCGTCGACGGCCTGGATTTCTCGACCGTCATTCAAGGTGATCACTGAAGGCGATGCACAACCGGCGAGGGTCGCAAGGCCCAGGGCGAGCATGAAAGTGGCGAGGGTCCGTTGGGTCATGGGTGTGTCTCCGAATGGAAAATCTTTTGATTGCTGAGCTTGAGACGTATGCAACACGTGCAAGTTCCTTCAATTATCAGTCTGACACAGTGTGATGCGTGCTTAACAGTTCCGGCGTGTTGAGGTTGGCCAGGCGAGAGTCGTTCTCGGGGCACTGCAGGGCCATGGCGCCCAATTTGCGCATCAGTCTGCCCGGGCTGCGCTCGCCTTCGTTCCAGGCCGTCTCGAAAGCCCCTGAAAGAGCGACGGGAATCATGCACAGCAAAGGTTCCCAGTGTTCTCCATGGCGTAGCATCAGCGGTTTGTCCGGATGCTGCGCGGCAGTTTCACGCATGTTCTGGAGCAGCGCCGCATCGATGCATGGCACATCGCAGGGCAATACCAGCAGGTGCGTGTGGCGGGCGGCCTTCAGGCCTGCGCGAATACCCGCCAATGGTCCCGGAAAGTCGCCTTCATCGTCATGGACCAGCTGATCCGCATAAGGCGCATATTTCTCCAGGTTTCTGTTGCAGGAGATGATCAGATCATCACTCAGCAGACGGGTCTTGCGGTGCAGATGCGCGATCAGTGGCTCGCCGTGCCATTCCAGCAAACCCTTGTCCTGACCGCCCATGCGTTGGCCACGCCCGCCCGCCAGGAGCAAAATGGAGCACGGCGCCAAAGGTGTATCCGAGGTCATTGCACTTCTCCATGGGGGCGGCGAAAAAATGAGGCGCTGTGATATAACACCGGGCTGTTTCTCCTACAACTGGACGAGCCTATGAAAGCCAAGGCTGATGTACCTTTCGCACCGCTCAACATCGCGGTGCTGACTGTCAGCGATACCCGTACCCTGGAAACCGACACCTCAGGCCAGGTCTTCGTCGACCGCTTGAGCGCTGCCGGTCATAACCTGGCGGCCCGTGTATTGCTCAAAGATGATCTCTACAAAATTCGTGCGCAAGTGGCCAACTGGATTGCCGATGAAGTCGTGCAAGTGGTGCTGATCACTGGCGGTACCGGGTTTACCGGTCGTGACAGTACGCCCGAAGCGGTGAGTTGCCTGCTGGATAAGCAGGTCGATGGTTTTGGTGAACTATTCCGGCAGATATCGGTGGCGGATATCGGTACTTCCACGGTTCAGTCCCGGGCCTTGGCCGGTCTGGCCAATGGCACGTTGGTTTGCTGCTTGCCGGGTTCGACCAATGCGGTGCGCACCGGTTGGGACGGTATTCTCGCCGAACAACTGGATTCCCGGCACCGTCCGTGCAATTTCGTGACTCATCTGAAACAGGCGGCACCCTGTGAATCCCGCGGGTAAGCCAGGCAAGACTGGCAGCCTGATGGCTGTCGAGGTAGCGCTCGCGCGGCTACTGGAAATGGCCGACGCCTCGAGAATTCATGAGCACCAACGCTTGCCGTTGGCGCAGGTTCAGGGGCGTGTACTGGCTGCTGATCTGGTTTCGACACTTGATCTGCCGCCTTGGCCCAACAGTGCCATGGATGGGTATGCCTTGCGCGTCGCCGACTGGACGGGAGAACCGTTGCCGGTCAGCCAGAAGATTTTTGCAGGTCAGGCTCCGGAGCCCTTGAAGCCTGGGACCTGTGCGCGGATCTTCACCGGCGCGCCTGTGCCCGCGGGTGCTGACTGTGTCGAGATGCAGGAGAACGCCGAGGTTCAGGCGGATGAGCGGGTACGTTTCACCGAGACCATGACGCCGGGGCAGAACATCCGTCCACAAGGCCAGGAAACCACCGCCGGTGAGTTGATCTTGCCCGCCGGTACACGCCTGGGGCCCATCGAACAGGGGCTGGCGGCATCGTTGGGATGCGCTGAATTGGATGTGGTTCGCAAGGTTCGTGTTGCGGTTTTGTCTACCGGGGATGAGCTGATTGAGCCGGGCCAGGCCCTTGGACCGGGACAGATCTACAACAGCAATCGAGTGTTGCTTTGCAGCTGGTTGCAGCGCTTGGGCTGTGAGGTGATCGATGCTGGCATTCTTCCCGATGATTTAGCGACCACTCGTGCCCGTCTCGGCGAGTTGAAGGATGTCGACCTGATTCTCTCCACCGGTGGCGTATCGGTGGGAGAAGCCGACTTTCTGGGCATTGCCTTGCGGGAAGAGGGCGAGTTGACCCTGTGGAAGCTTGCCATCAAGCCAGGCAAGCCGCTGACGTTCGGGCATTTTCGCGGTGTGCCTGTCATTGGTTTGCCCGGCAATCCGGCGTCAACCCTGGTGACTTTTGCTTTGTTGGCAAGGCCCTACCTCTTGCGCCGCCAAGGCGTAAAAGAGATCGAACCCCTGAAGTTTCAGGTACCGGCAGGGTTTGTCTGGCCAAAGGCTGGTAACCGACGTGAGTACTTGCGCGGACGTCTGGAGAATGGCCGGGCAATCATCTATAGGAATCAGAGCTCTGGCGTACTGCGCAGTGCCGCCT
>NZ_JBFTMK010000064.1:0-14548 GCF_056396965.1 Pseudomonas sp. 05N434 | reverse complement strand
CCTCAATGCCGGGGCTTTGCTCGGCTCGTTTGTCTGGGACATCAAGGCTGATGTGCTATCGGGCGACGAGCGATTCGCCCGCACGTTTTCCTATCCGCCAGGCCAGGACCTGGCCAACTTGCCACCAGCCATCGCCCAAATGCAGATTCATCCCGATGATCGCAGCTGGGCCCGGGAGCGGATGAATCAGTCGGTGGAAACCGGCGTGCCCTATAACGCCGAATATCGGGTCCTGCGTCCCGATGGCAGTTACCTGTGGGTGCTCGCCAGCGGGTGTTGCGAGTTCAATGAGCAAGGTGAAGCGTTGCGCTTTCCAGGGGTGTTGATCGACATCCACGAACGCAAGATTGCCGAAGAGTCCTTGCTCAAGTTCACCCGCAACCTGGAGCAACGAGTCGCTGAAGAAGTCGAGGCGCGGCTGGCGGCCGAAGAGCAACTGCGTCAATCACAGAAGCTCGAAGCCATTGGTGGTCTCACCGGTGGGGTGGCCCATGACTTCAACAACCTGTTGCAGGTGATCGCCGGCAACCTGCACTTGCTGGCGCGTCATGAGCCGGATAACGCCAACGTGCAGCGCCGGGTCGGCGCCTCAATTGCCGCAGTCGAGCGCGGGGCCAAATTGTCTTCGCAATTACTCGCCTTTGCCCGACGTCAGCCGTTGTCACCGGCCGTATGCGACCCACGGCAGATCTTCGAAGACCTCGGGGAATTATTGCAGCGCGCGCTGGGAGAGACGATCCAGATCAAGGTGTCCGCACCTGACGATCCATGGCACTTCTACGTGGACTGCAATCAACTGGAAAACGCCATTCTCAACCTTGCGATCAACGCCCGAGATGCCATGAACGGCGAGGGGACCATTGCCCTCAGCGCAGAGAACATCGTCCTCGACCGCAAGTTTTGCGCCGGCAAGGGCATCGTCGCTGGCGATTATGTCTGCGTGACGGTGGCGGACTCGGGCGTCGGCATGCCGCCGCAAGTGCTTGCACAGGCCTTCGAGCCGTTTTTCACCACCAAGGCTGATGGTCAAGGCACCGGCCTGGGTTTGAGTATGGTGTTCGGGTTCGTCAAACAGAGCGGCGGGCATATCGAGATTTCCAGCGTCGTCGGGCGGGGCACTCGGGTGCAGCTGTATTTCCCTCGCAGCTTGCGCCCGTTGCCTGACGAAACAATGCGCCATGCTCCGCAGCACCGGGGCGGGCATGAAACCATTCTGGTGGTCGAGGACAACGAAGCGGTGCGCAGTTCGGCCGTGGACTTGTTGTGCGAAGAGGGCTATCAGGTCCTGACCGCGGCCAACGGTGACCTGGCGATGCAGATGTTGCTCGACGGCGCGACAGTGGACCTGATCTTCACCGACGTGGTCATGCCCGGCTTGATCAAAAGCTCGGACCTGGCCGCCTGGGCCAAGRTGCAAAACCCTCCGGTGGCGGTGTTGTTTACCTCCGGACACACCCGCGACATCATTTCGCGCGATCACCAACTCAGCTCTGACACTTATTTGCTGAGCAAACCTTATGGTCCCGAGGCGCTGACACGAATGGTTCGTACGGTACTCGGTGGTTGATTCAAGGGGGGCTTTCCAGGCGCTCGGGCAAGGGGGTATCGCGTTTGCGACAGGACGACGAACGGACGCCGCTGGTCTGATAGACGGTCGACAGAACCGGGTAAGCGAGGCCATTCTGATAATTGGCGAACGCCATCGATCACGTTTGCCACCGATTAACAAACGGAGGTGTTCCATGCCGGTGACCCATGACCTTTATCAGGACTTGCGCTGCACGAAGGAAGAGATCCAGCAAAAACGCACCAAGGATCCGTTACTGGATTCACTGCTCAACAAGTACACCCAGGCGGACGCAGAGGTGGTGAAGGCCGAGTCCGCACAATCGGATGCGCCCAGCGATGAGGTACTGAAGAAGCTCAAGGAGAAGCGTGTGCAGGTCAAGGACAAGATCGCTGAGCGACTTAAGACGCCGTCCTGAGGACGCTGTGCAGAATCACCGACGACCGGTGACTGAACAATTGGAACGGGGATCAATACGAGATCTGCGTTGATTCAAAATCAAAAGATCGTCTGAACGCGGTCCGAACCTTCGGGCGATCTTTTGGCTACACCCTCTATTTCAGTGCTGCACTCAATGGCAACCGCGCCATGTGCCGGGCTTTCAGCGACCCCAGATACAACCAGTCCCCATATTCGCGCACGGTGGTGATGGGTGAGTAGTTGCCGCTGCTGGCGTCCTGCAGATTGGCAATCACTTTGCCGTCGAGGTCCAGCCCCAGGACGAAGGCGCGCTTCTCCAGGGGCTTGGGCAGAATAGTCATCGCCCGCACGATCATTTTGCGTACCAGAGGGTAGGGCGCCGTGGTGTCGAGCAGTGCATTGCGCGGTGCATACAGCGCCACCCAGAAACGGTCGCGGCCATTGAATGCCAGGTTGTCCGGCAGCCCCGGCAAATTGTCGATGAACAGATCGTGGGTGCCAGCTTTCGGCCCGGTCAGCCAATAGCGGCTGATGCGATAGGCGCCAGTTTCATTGACCAGCACAAACGCGTCGTCAGGCCCCAGTGTCACGCCGTTGGCGAACTCCAGTTTGTCCAGCAGGACCGCCGTATTGCCTGTCTGGAAGTTATAACGCAGCAAACGGCCGTCGCCACCGTGCTCGATGATCGCCTCGCCGTCCTTGCCGTAGCCCCAACGGCTGGAGGAGTCGCTGAAATAAGCGTAATGCCCGGGCTTGTCGATGGCCACGTCATTGGTAAAACCGAAGGGCAGGTTGTTGGCCGTGGTGGTCAATGGAATCAACCGGCCCTGAGCGTCGAGCGACAGCAAGCCTTTGACCCCGTCGGCGATCACCAACAAACCATTGGGGTGCCGCGCCAGGCCCAGCGGCCGGCCACCGGTATCAGCCAGCACCTGGGTGGTTTTGCCGTCGAGGCTGGTGCGAATCAATCGGCCGTCATGCAGGCCGGTGATAAGGGCGTCTTTCTCCAGCAGCAACGCCTCAGGGCCGTCGATGTCAGCAGCACCGACCCGTTTCACGCCTTTGAGTCGCTGATTGTCGGCGTAGATGCCCTCGACGAGGGAGGGCGCCGTTGGCGGTGTCCAGGCTACCGGTTGAACCTTGGTCGGCAATAGAAACAGCAAGGCACTGATCACGATGATCAGCAGCAGCAACCAATGCCGAAACTTGAGGGGTCTTTTCATGCGCTGACTCCTGCCAGGGCCAGATGTTTTTGCGCCATCTCGCGTAACGCCAGCATCGACTCCGCCGATTCGCGCTCGATGCGCCGCTTGAGCACCRGACGATTGGCAATGCGCATTGCCAGGCCGCTGAAGCTGTATTCCAGAGTGCGGACAAACCGCGTGTCATCGCCCTCAACCTCACACTCGTAAGTCACCATCAACGACAGACCATGACTGCCTCGGGCCCGAGCCCTCCAGCGGCGTCCGGGCAGGTATTCGTCGACTTCCCAGCTCAAATGCCCCTCACGCCCGCCGGCCCGAATGTCTTCCTCGAATCGCTCCCCGGCATACAGCGGGCCGCTCTGGCCGTCGACCTTGAGGGAGGACGGATGCCACTGCGGCCAATGGGTCGCGGTGCTGGCGTAGGCGAGCACAGCCACTGGGTTTCCAGCGATGTCGATCACATGCTGCATACGGGTCATGGACGTTCTCGTCAGGTGCGGGGGCGCTTGCTCCGGTTCCCAGTAGAGGGTGCCGAACAGGTAGTCCATCAGGGGCAACACGATATTGAAATTGCGTTCCTGCATCAGCTCACGACGGTGATGCAGCTCATGCAGACGGCGCATCTGGCGGATCCACGGCAAACGCGTCACCGGGTTGCCGGGCGGTAGATGTTCGCAGGCATGGAACACCTCGTAGGTCAGGTAACCGAGCACCATGCAGCCGCCAAACAGCCCCGCGACGTTGCTATTGAACTGAGCCAGCAACCACCAGGCAGGCCCCGTGATGACAACGGTGTGCAACACGATCAGCCAGGCTGGAAACAGAATCACCCGCCAGTCGCGGGCGCTGTCACAGGTCATGTGGCCGGGGGTGAAAAAGCTGTGATGGTCACCGGCGTGACGGGCGTAGAACATCCGCGCCAGGCTCTTTTTGTGGTGCCCCAGATGCCGATGCACGACGTACACGCCGAAGTTGAAAAACAACAGGGTCAGTGGCACCGCCAGCCATTCCAGCGGTTGCACCTGATGCACCGTGCTCCAGAACCCACCGATGGCCAGCAACCCGAACAGCAACACAAWGGCGCCGTGCAACCAAGGGTTGTAGAGCGGATGAATGTCGGCACGGTAGCGCGCGCGGAACGCTTCGGTGGTCTGCCTCACTGGGTTCACCTGTGGTTATTGTTATAACCAGCAGATTAGCCGATCCCGCCGCACAGGCAGGCCGAACCTTGAGGACACAAGCGCCATGCTCCGGTGCGAGACGCCCGTATGGTGTCAGGTCAGCGGGTTCCAGCGCTGGGACCAGTCGTCGTCCGTCTTGATCACTTCCCGCAGCAGGTCGAACGCCCGTTGCAGGGTCGCCGAATCGCGGTCCCGGGAGTAAACCAGATAGGTCGGGTAGCTGAACTCCGGAGCTTTGGGCACTTGTTCCAGCAAGCCGTTTTCCAGGTAACTCTGGACCACCCGAGTGCGGAAATAGCCGCTGCCGCCGTTTTCCAGGATGTATTGCAAGGCCAGCGGGCCGAGGTTGAAGCTCAGGGCTGCCTTGGCTTTTTCCGGCAGCGCGGCATCGTGCTGACGACGGAAGTCAGGGCCCCAGTCGATATACACGTAAGGATCGGGCCGTCCGGCCAGGCGCACCAGGATCAGTTTTTCTTCCAGCACCTGCTCGACTTGCAGGCGTGGCCAGTACTCGGGCTGATAGACCAGCGCCGCATCCAACACCCCCAATTCCAGTTGGCGCAGCAGGTTTTCGCCATCGCGGATTTCCATGCGCAGGGCGTGGCTGGGAATCTTCTCGCGCAGTTCCCCGGCCCAACTGAGCATCAACGGGTTGCACAGGCTGACCTCGCCACCGATGTGCAGCACGTCGCGGTAGCCCTCGGGCAGCGGCAAGTCCCGGCGTGCGGCTTCCCAGGTCTGCACCAGTTGATTGGCGTAAACCACAAAGGCCTCGCCGTTCGGCGTCAGGCGCGCGCCGGCGCGATTGCGCACAAACAGCGTGCTGCCCAGCTGACTTTCGAGCTTCTGCACCCGGGCAGTGATCGCGGTCTGGGTGACGTGCAGCTTTTCAGCCGCCGCGGCCAGGCTGCCGTGGCGGACAATTTCCAGAAAGGTGCGGGCGAGGTCGATGTCCATGGGCAGGCCGATGTGGGAGGTGCGGGCATTGTAAGAGCAGCCATGGTCTTCCGATACCGTCTGTGGCGAGGGAGCTTGCTCCCGCTGGGGCGCGAAGCGGCCCCAAGCTCCCTCGCCACAGAGTTCACTGTCCGGCCTGATCACCCGTGCCAAACAATCAGTCCGCCAACTCAACCTCCCTCACCACCGCCCAATCGGCCACCAACCGCTGCGGCGTGCCACACGCCTTGCGCTTAAGCACAAAATTTTTGCTCTTCTCGGCGAACTGTTTACGGTTTTGCACCATGTCCTGATGCATTTCTTCCAGCTCGGCATTACGGCAGTGCTGCATCAGTTGAGGATCGAGCTGACTTTTGCGCTCACGTATCGCCTGGTACGCCGGATCACTCAACGCACCATTGGCACGCTGCAATAACCAAAGACCAAACTCATCCGGACAGCGCGGACCGATTTCCTGGACCATGCCTAACTGCAAGGCCTGGAGGGCGCTGATCGGCAGGCAGTCTTCGGTGAGTTTTTCCGCCATCGCCGGGCCGACGGCGCGGGGCAGGCTGTAGGTCCAGTATTCGGAGCCGTACAGGCCCATGGTTTTGTAATGGGGGTTGAGCACGATGTCGGAGCGGGCGAAAACAATATCGGCAGCCAGCGCCAGCATCACGCCACCGGCCCCGGCATTGCCGGTCAGGCCGCTGACCACCAGTTGCCGGGCGCTGAGCAGTTCCTGGCAGACGTCGTCGATCGCCTGAATATTGGCCCAGGCTTCCAGCCCCGGAACTGCTGCGGCCTGGATCACGTTGAGGTGCACGCCGTTGGAGAAACTGCCGCGTCCACCCTTGATCAGCAGCACTTGGGTGTCCCGGGACTTGGCCCAGCGCAGGGCCTCCACCAGTCGTTGGCACTGTTCGGTGCTCATGGCGCCGTTGTAAAACTCGAAGGTCAGCTCGCCGACATGCCCCGACTCGCGATAGCGGATCGGTTGATAGCTTTCGTTGTTAAATGGCTGAGAGGCGATCGACCAATCAAGGGTCGGGACGTGCGCAAGCTGTTCAGCGAGTACATGCCGGGCCGGACGCTTGAAGGTTTCTTCGCCGGGCCGGGGTTTGCGTCGCAGCGAACCGATCCACAGGCTGTGATCACCGGTCGCGACCAGCACCGCATCGTCGTGCACCGCGAGAATCTCTCCCGGCGTGCCGCTGCGCGAATCCAGATGAGCGTCATACAGGTAATACTGACCGCCGGCCAGGCTGGCCAATACGCCGGGCTGACCGTCGGCGGCGTCGATGCTGCGTTTGATGAAGTGTGCGCTGTCGTGCCAGCTGAAGATCCGGTCAGCTTGCTTCATGTTTGGCTGTAAGCGGCCAATCACATGGCGTTGGCTGTAGTCCAAAGGCACTGGCTCGAAACCGTCGATAAACTTTTCCACGACTTCGCGGATACAGGTGATTGCCGCGTCGCTGACGCGCCCGTTGTACAACTCGGATTTGYGCAGACCCTGGGGCAGGTTGAATTCACAAGTGGCCCAGACCGGCCCGGCGTCCATTTCCTCCACTGCTTGCAATGCGGTCACGCCCCAACGGCTGAGTTCACGGGTGATCGCCCAGTCCAGCGCACTGGCGCCACGGTCGCCGACGATACCCGGATGAATGATCACTACAGGACGCTGGAGATTGCTCCACAGTTGTTGTGGCACCCGATCCTTGAGGAACGGGCAGATCACCAGATCGGCGCCGGAATGCTCGATCTGCTCGCACACTGCCTCTTCATCGGTGAACAGCACCACGCTGGGCGAGTGGCCGGCCTGACGCAAGTCCAGCCAGGCCCGCTGGGTCAGGCCGTTGAACGCCGATGCCAGCAGAATGATTTTCAATGACCGCATGATTGACTCTTCCTTGAGAATGATCGGCCGCAGGCTCCCGATGAGCCGTCCTTGGCCTTCGATGGAAGAGCGATAGTAGAGAGTGTGGGGGGGAGGGCAACTGATCGAGATCAAGCTTGTGTCAGCGAGTGTTGCAGAGGCTCAAAATCAAAAGATCGTCCGAACGCGTCCCGCGCCTTCGGACGATCTTTTCTCTTTTCAAAACGCAAAACACGAACAGCCAAACGCCCCCCAGAACCCTTGAAAGTCACTGACCGGTGCCGACGACAATCGCGCTCGTTCATGGCTATGGGCATGCACCGCGCAAGCGCCCACACACTGGTGCACTTGCGCGGTCATTGGCGCCAGGGGTTTCCAGTGCCCCGGCACATTCACCACGGGCGACCACTCAGGCACCACCGGGATTGGCGGTGGCCCCAGTTTTTCAAACTCGACGCTACCGTGGACGATCTTGCCGTCGACAATGGTCAGCACCGACTCGATCCACTTTATGGCTTCGTCTTCGATGTGAAAGTAATCTGCCGACAGCGCAATCAGGTCCGCCAGTTGCCCGACTTTGATCTGACCTTTCTTGCCCTGTTCGGAGGAGAACCAGGCGCTGCCGTGGGTGAACAGTTCCAGTGCGGTATCGCGGCTCAAGCCTTGTGGGTACAGGGCTAATCCGCCGACGGTGCGGCCGCTGACCAGCCAGTACAGCGAGGTCCAGGGGTTGTAGCTGGAGACGCGCGTGGCATCGGTGCCGGCGCCCACTGGAACGCCCTCGGCGAGCATGCGTGCGATCGGTGGCGTAGCTTCGGCCGCTTTGGCGCCGTAACGGTCGACGAAGTATTCGCCCTGGAACGCCATGCGGTCCTGAATCGCGATGCCGCCACCCAGGGCCTTGACCCGTTCGATGTTCCGGGGGGTGATGGTTTCGGCGTGATCGAAGAACCACGGCAAACCGTTGAACGGAATATCCCGGTTGACCTTCTCGAACACGTCGAGCATGCGGCTGATGGATTCGTTGTAGGTGGCGTGCAGGCGGAAGGGCCAGCGCTGTTCCACCAGATGGCGCACCACCGGTTCCAGTTCCTGCTCCATGGTTTGCGGCAGGTCGGGGCGTGGTTCGAGGAAGTCTTCGAAATCCGCTGCCGAGAACACCAGCATCTCGCCGGCGCCGTTGTGCCGCAGGAAGTCATCGCCMTGGCCGTAATGGGAAGTGCTGGTCCAGTTCTTGAAGTCGGTCAGTTCTTCCTTGGGTTTCTGGGTGAACAGGTTGTAGGCAATGCGCACCGTGAGCTGTTGATCTTTGGCCAGTTGCTGGATGACTTGATAGTCGTCCGGGTAATTCTGATAACCGCCGCCGGCATCGATGGCGCTGGTGATGCCCAGTCGATTGAGTTCGCGCATGAACTGGCGGGTCGAGTTGACCTGATACTCCAGCGGCAGCTTCGGCCCTTTGGCCAGGGTTGAGTAGAGGATCATCGCATTCGGGCGGGCGATCAGCATGCCGGTGGGGTCGCCATTGGCATCGCGCTGGATCTCGCCGCCCGGCGGGTTCGGCGTGTCACGGGTGTAGCCGACCACTTTCAGTGCGGCACGGTTGAGCAGGGCGCGGTCGTAGAGGTGCAGGACGAATACCGGAGTGTCCGGCGCGGCTTTGTTCAGATCTTCAAGGGTCGGCATGCGTTTTTCGGCAAACTGGAACTCGTTCCAGCCACCGACCACCCGCACCCATTGCGGGGTAGGGGTGCGGTCGGCCTGATCCTTGAGCATGCGCAACGCATCAGCCAGGGACGGCACGCCTTCCCAGCGCAGTTCGAGGTTGTAATTGAGGCCGCCACGAATCAGGTGCAAGTGGGAGTCGTTGAGGCCGGGAATCACCGTGCGCCCATGCAGGTCAACGATTTGCGTGCCGGGGCCTTGCAGTGCCATGGCCTGGGCATCGCTGCCGACCACCACAAAATGCCCGTCCTTGATCGCGACGGCGCTGGCTTGGGGTTTCTTGCGGTCGACGGTGTGCAGGCGTCCGTTGTACAGAATCAGGTCGGCGGGGGTGTCGGGCATGGTTTTACTCCCTGCGGTTAGCGGACTGATCCAGGCACCGATGGCGCCTGCCGAAAGACCTTGCAGTACACGGCGGCGACTGAAGTCATTGTGCTCGTCAGGTGGGCTCATGGCAGTGCTCTCCACACAGTTCTTCATAAAAGAAGCGAGGGCAAACAGCCGATGTCTGACGCATGCGGCCAGAAGGAATATAGACGGCATATCCACAGATAGCCGTTTTCCGAGGGTGAAAAACGACGAATCCCGCCACGAGGGGCGGGATTCGCATGCAGCCAGAGAGGCTCCCGAGAGCGGGAGCCGTCGTCTTAGCCTGGGAACAGCTCGGACAGTTTCATGGCCAGCATCATGTCGCCTTCAGCGCGCAGCTTGCCGCCCATGAACGCTTGCATGCCGTCGGTCGAACCGTCGACGATGCCTTCCAGGGTTTCGCCGTCCATCACCAGAGTCACCTGGGCGTCCGGGTTTTCGCCTTCTTGCAGCTCGCAGGTGCCGTCTTTGACGATCAACGAGAAGTTCTTGGTGTCGTCGATGCGGAAACCGAATACCAGGTCCAGACCGGCAGCAGCGGCTGGGTTGAACTTGGCTTTCATTGCTTGTACGGCATCAGCTACGGAGGTCATGGTTCGATCCTTTCTTGGGTAATAAGAGCTGGGTGAATACAGCCAGGGTCACAATAGTCCGGAATCAGCGAAACGTGATGAGTTCCGGGGCCTTCAGCAGTTGCAGGTGTGTATGACTGTTGAAGGAAGCCAGGGCCACCTCGCGACCACGAAACTTGAGCAGGTTGAGCGAGGTGTTGACGATTTGCCAGTTCAGCTCAAAGGCCTGCCGGGCAGGCATTTGCGTAATAAGGTGGAGCAGGGCAGTGATGGTGCCGCCGGAGGTGAACACGGCGATTTTCTGGGTGTTGTCGGCATGTTCGAGCAGCCGCTGCAGGCCAGCCTGCACACGATCGACGAAGCCCAGCCAGCTTTCCAGGCCCGGTGTGTCATAGGTACCGGCGAGCCAGCGCTCGATAATCAGGGCGAAGATACGCTGGAACTCGGCACGGTTTTGCGCGGCGTTGCGCAGGATCTCCAGCGCCTCGGGTTCGTCTTCCAGCATGGCGGGCAGCAGGGCGCGGATCACCGCGTCGGCGTCGAACTCGTTGAAGGCYGAATCGATTTCCAGGGGCGGCACCGGCAAACCGACGGTGGCGTACTGTTCCAGCGCGCTGGTGGCCGTGTGTTGCTGACGGCGCAGGTCGCCCGACAGGCAGCGATCGAAGCTCACACCAAGCTCGGCCAGGTGCCGGCCAAGGACTTCTGCCTGGCGAATACCGGTCGGCGACAGAACGTCATAGTCGTCTGCACCAAAGGAGGCCTGGCCATGTCGAATCAAATAGATGCTGCCCACGTCCGCGTCATCCCGGTACGTTGAAGGTTTGGCGAGGTTATGAGGATGACGGTGAGCTGTCAATGAAAAAACATACGCTTGTTTGAAATGCCCGTTACAGGCCTGTTGCTAGTGTCCTGTCTTACAAATACGTTTCTCTTTTGACGAGTGTTGTCGTCAGGCGAGGAGCGGCAATGCAGCATGACGGCAACGGACGCCGTAAAAAGGGAACAGTATTTGTGAGACAGGACACTCGAGGTTTCACGACTGGTCGCCGGGCCGGCTCATGGGTATGCTGAAGGTATCCCGCGCGTGTTCATGCCGCGCATCGTGTTGAAGGAGTCTCTGTGGAGTTTTTGTCCGAGTACGCCAGTTTCCTGGCTAAAACCGTGACACTGGTGATCGCCATTCTGGTGGTCCTGGCCAGTTTTGCGGCGTTGCGCAGCAAAGGTCGGCGCAAGTCGACCGGCCAACTGCAAGTCAGCAAACTCAATGATTTCTACAAAGGGCTGCGCGAACGCCTGGAGCAGACCTTGCTCGACAAGGACCAGCTCAAGGCTTTGCGCAAATCCCAGGCTAAAACCGAGAAAAAGCAAAAGAAGAAGCCCGAGGCCAAGCCGCGGGTGTTCGTGCTGGATTTCGACGGTGACATCAAGGCGTCGGCCACTGAAAGCCTGCGCCACGAAATCACCGCGCTGCTGACCCTCGCCACGCCAAAGGATGAAGTGGTGCTGCGCCTGGAAAGCGGCGGCGGCATGGTTCACAGCTATGGCCTGGCATCTTCGCAACTGGCGCGCATTCGCGAGGCCGGCGTGCCGTTGACCGTGTGCATCGACAAGGTCGCGGCCAGCGGCGGCTACATGATGGCGTGCATCGGCGAGAAAATTATCAGCGCACCGTTCGCGATTCTCGGCTCGATCGGCGTGGTGGCGCAGTTGCCCAACGTCAATCGCCTGCTGAAAAAGCATGACATCGACTTCGAAGTGCTCACGGCCGGTGAGTACAAGCGCACCCTGACAGTGTTTGGCGAAAACACCGAGAAGGGCCGGGAGAAATTCCAGGAAGAGCTGGACATCACCCATCAGCTGTTCAAGAACTTCGTTTCCCGCTATCGCCCGCAACTTGCTATCGACGAAGTGGCCACCGGTGAAATCTGGCTCGGTGTTTCGGCACTCGACAAGCAACTGGTGGACGAGCTCAAGACCAGCGACGAATACCTCGCTGAGCGCGCTAAACAGTCCGAGCTCTATCATTTGCATTACGCCGAACGTAAAACCCTGCAGGAGCGCATCGGCATGGCGGCCAGCGGTTCGATCGATCGCGTATTGCTGAGCTGGTGGAGCCGGTTGACCCAGCAACGCTTCTGGTAACCGTACCAGGCATCACCGTCAGTAAAAAAACCGTGGATTGCCCACGGTTTTTTTTTGACCTTCAGAAGGTGTCCACTCACCCTCAAGAAATAACGAATTTTCCTAATGCCATTGTCGATCGGTCGCGCTTTCGTGTGGAGTCAGGTGGGGTAGGGTGACTGGCCTGAATTGACTGCAATGGATTGCACCATGAATGAGCTCCTTCACCACGTTGCCGCACCTCATCCAGCCCCATCGTTGCGAATGCGCGACGAACTGAAAGCTGCACTGGACATCGCTCTCCCCCAAACCCCCGGCCAGTTGGGCGCACACCTGATCAAGGAAAAATGGGGGCAGGACATCGACCCGCAGACGACCTTGATGGTCACCCTCGATTACCACTACAAGGGCCACCCTGAAGAGAACGGTTTCCAGCAGGGCCAGGTGGCGAACTCGCGGTCGCTGTTGCAAGCGCTGCTTTCAAATTACCAGACGGTTGGGGACGGCCGTTTTGCTGAAACCGCCTTTGGTCTGTACACACCGCCGGACGTCGGCCCGAGGGTGCGGATTGTCGAGCATGTCGATGAGTTCGCTGATTACGGCAGCGGCAATCACGACACCTATGAAGGCATCTATCGGCAAACGACGCCGCAGACTTACGGTCCCGCCTCACAACGGGAAACGCTGACCATCGAACAACTGCAAGCGGCGACGCGCACCCCTTTGTCCGTCAGGGCCGGCCGTTTGAAGCTATACCGTTACACCGCAACAGATATCTGGGCGTTCCGTGACACTGCCAGTCCCCGAGTGCTGTTGTACATCCCTGGCAACTCTTCCCCGCTGCACGAATTCACCGATGCCACTCAACTGCACCAATGGGTCGTCGCGCAGGGCAAGCTCAGCGAGACAAAACAGGCATTGGCCGCCCATTTTGCCGAAGATGATCGAGAGGACGGTACGTTTCATGCGGGGGTGCTGACGGCATTGGACGGCATGGCGCAGTACCCCGCGATGCATCGGCTGACCAACAATGCCGGTTTTTTCAATAACGACGGCTATTGGGACCCCGCCGATTACATTGGCTACGACAATCCGCCATCGGCGACCGATCCGTTTGCACAACTGGTGCTGACGATGAAGCAGGCCGCCCACGCCAGTATCGAAAGCATTCGTACCGATGCACAGGTCAATCGTGACAATTTAAGTGCGGTGGTCGAACCGGTGGTGCAATGGATCAACCGGTTCGGGCCATTGGCGTTGTTCGTCCCGGGAGGCGAAGGCATATTGGCGCTGGCCGGGCTTATTGACGCCGGTTACGGTCTTGATCAGGCAGTAAACGGTGAAACACCACGTGAACGGTCGGAGGGCGTGTCGCGCACCGTGTTCGGTTTGCTTAATGCGCTGCCGATCGGCGCACAGGCGGCGCTGAAGGATGAAGCGGCCGTCGAGTCAGTACGTCCGTCTTCGCAAATCGCCGTTGCCCCGACGCCCGAGCCACCGGTTTCCGTGCTGTCCTCCCGCGTGGAGCTGATCCGCGGAATCGGCCCGACTGTGGCGTCTTTCAGCGATGAAGTCCTGGCACAGATCGGCAAGGTCAGTGTGATTGACGATGACATGCTGCGACTGATGCAAACGGGGCGTCCACCAACGCCTTTACTGACGGATACGATCAGTCGCTTCAAGATCGATCAGGATCTGGGGGCAGCCGGCACGCCTGAGCAATTCAACAGGCGTTACGCCGCACTTCAACAGTCGGAACATGAGTGGGTGCGGCTGTTTCAGCAGCAATACCCGATGCTGCCCAAAGGTGCCATCGAACAAATGCTCGACCGCTATGGCGTGGATATCCAGCAAGCCCCCGATGTGACCGAGGTCAGGCAAGTGTTCACGCGTCTGGACAGCAAGGCGCGGCAGTACCAGCAGCATGTGCGGCTCAATCGCGCTTATGAAGGACTTTATCTGCGTTCGGTGGCGAGCCCGGACTCGGACATCCTGGCCTTGCACTCGCTGCAAAACCTGCCGGGCTGGCCGCGGAACCTGCGGATCGATGTCCTTGATCAATCCGTCGCGGGGCGAGTGCTGGACCGCATCGGCGCGCAGGATGCCACGGAGGTCCGGCGCTTGGTCAGAGTCGGACAGCACTATCTGCATCAGGCCTCGCCAACAGACTTTTATACGGCGCTTCTCGGTGTGTTGACGGACGACGACCGTTCAGCGCTGCTCCTGACGTCGCCTGGTTCAGTCGACGAACTACGACTCGCCATCAGCGACCAGGCGTTGCCCCGATCACAGGTGATACTCGGGCTGCGAAGAATGGACGGTGGGTTGCCGTTCGATGCCCACGGGCTCAGCGGCGGCGGTTTTCCGGGAACGCCCCAGGCCGAGGCGCTGACGCACCAG
This sequence comes from Pseudomonas sp. 05N434, assembly GCF_056396965.1. NCBI lineage: Bacteria > Pseudomonadati > Pseudomonadota > Gammaproteobacteria > Pseudomonadales > Pseudomonadaceae > Pseudomonas > Pseudomonas sp. 05N434. Next base: position 173 of record NZ_JBFTMK010000064.1, on the reverse strand, counting down.
ATGATGAGGCTGCAACTCAAAGAGGTCTATCCAGACTTCACCGATGCCCAGGCAGATGCGGTTCTTCAACGCGAAGGTGTAAACGCGCAGGCGCACATTGAGTGGTTGAAGCAACAGCTGCAGCAACTCGACATCGACCTGACCGCCTGGGTAGATCAGGTGGCGGATGACAT
>NZ_JBFTMK010000063.1:0-19691 GCF_056396965.1 Pseudomonas sp. 05N434 | reverse complement strand
GAGCAGGAACAGCAAGCGATCAGCGAACTGCGCAAAGCGGTGCGTCAGCGTGAACAACGTTGCGTCGAAGCCTTGCTCAAGCTCTACGCCTTCCGCCCACAGGACGCGGCGGCCAGTGACCTGCCGCTGCTCGATGGTCGCTGGGGCGATGACCTGTTCAACCCGGAAACCCTGAAACAACTCGGTGTACGGGTCGGCGGTGGCATCGCGGCTGGCGCGGCGGCCGGGGCCGGCGTCGATTTGCTGGTGGGCGGCCTGACCCTCGGCGCGGCGGCACTGGCCGGAGCGATTGCCGGCGGCGCCCTGCAAACCGCCCGCAGTTACGGCAGCCGCCTGCTGGGCAAGATCAAGGGCCAGCGAGAACTGACTGTCGACGACAGCGTGCTGCGGTTGTTGGCCCTGCGTCAGCGACAACTGTTGCAAGCCCTGAACCAGCGCGGGCACGCGGCGATGGACAGCATTCAGGTCGCCACACCACAGGACAAAACCTGGCGCGAAGGCAAACTGCCGGAAGCGCTGAACAAGGCTCGGGCACATCCGCAGTGGTCGTCGCTCAATCCTCATTCGAAGGTGAATCAGGCGGAGCGGCAGGAGCAGGTTGAGGTGTTGGCGCAGCAGCTCTAACCAACGATCGTCAGCGCCAATCCAGTTTCAGAAACTCTTTGGCCAATGCCTTCACACGGCTACGATCGGTCCTGTTCGCTCGCCCGTCATTGTCCACATCCGAGCTCAACACCCACTCAAAAACCCCATCGTTATCCAGATCGCGGACCGCAGCCTTGTAGGCAATCCTCGGTCCGTCATGAAAATGCAGTCGTACCGTCTCAGGCGTACCGTCAGCGGATGGATTCTGCGAGAAGATGCGCAAGTGCCGCTCCTCAGCTTCATCCGCGTTATACCAGGCGCATTTCAAGTACGTTTTGCCAAACGACTTGAGCTGTTGACGATCCGCGTCCGTCGCCTCGCGCTGCAACTGTTCACCTTCAAAGAACTGGAAAGCGACGGTATCTGCCGAGCCCTTCCCGCTTCGATCCTGTGCAATCACTTTCAAAAAATGCATCCATGCGCTCCTTTGCGAAAAGGCCAGATTGATGCTTCGACGCGCGTTGATCCATAAACCGATTCCCTATCGTGTGTCAGACAACTCAGCGCAGAACGCCGGACAACAGGCCCGCAGCCTTGCGTTTCAAGACGTCGAGGTCCATCACCGGCACGTCCATGTCCTTGGCGCACTCATCCCACTGACGCATCCGCAGACTGACCTCGCACAATGGATCGAGCTCAAAAGCCTCAGCCTCTTCAGCACTCATCACCCCACCCTGATACTCCAGCGTCCGCCGACTGGCTTCACTCAAACGCTCGTAGTACCCAGGCTCTCTGAGCGTCAGATAACGCTTGGCCTGCACGTGATATTCCACCAGCCGCGCCATGCGTTCGCTGAAACCGGCCCGACGCAAATAATCAGCGCCCAAACGCTCATGGCTGACCACCCCGAAGCCACCCATGCTCTCGGCCCCCTCGGCACAGAGATGCCCGATGTCGTGAAAGAACGCCGCCAGTACCACTTCATCATCGAAGCCCTCGGCCATCGCCAGTTCGGCCGCTTGCGACATGTGCTCGATCTGCGACACCGGTTCACCGATGTAGTCGTTATCGCCAAACCGTTCGTACAGACCGAACACCTCGGCGATCACTTGCTGATGGTGGTCCATCAACTGTCTCCCAATAAGCTGGCGACATTACGTTCCGCCAACGCCGGCCCGACGCTCATGCCGACACCGGAGTGCATCAGCGCCACGCTCACACCCGGCATCGGACGCAGAAAAGAAAACGGGCCGGGGCCGCGTGAACCGTAAACACCCTGCCAGCGCTCGACCACTTGCACTTTGCAGCCCAACGTCTGCTCGGCCAGTTCGAGCATCCAGTCGTCCACCTGTTCGGCATTGAACGGTGATGGATCGCTGCCGTAATKGTGGGAGTCGCCGATGATCAACTCACCGTACGGTGTCGGGCTGATCAGCAGGTGAATGCCGTTTTCATGCAGATGGGGCGCCTCGCGCAGAATTTGCGCCTGTACCGCCGCAGCTTCCGGCAGATCGGCGAAGGCGCCGTAGTGCACGCAACTCAGACCGGTGAGCAGTGCGTGTTGCAGGTTGAGGTTGATCTGCGGCCGGGCGCGGAGCATTTGCAGGCGGCAGATTTGCGGGTTGAGTTCGGCAATCGGCTCGGCCAGCAAAGTTTGATAATCGTGGCCGGAGCAAACGATGATCTGCCCCGCGTTGAAGGTGCCGGCGGTGCTGTGCAAGCGGCCCGGCTCGATGTCGCGCACCAGGGTGGAAAAGTGAAACTCGACGCCCAACTCACGGCGCAGGTAGTCGATCAATGCCGGAATCGCCTCGCGGGAATACAGCTGTTGGTCGTCCATGCCGTGCAACGCGACGCGGTGATGGTTGAACTGACCGCCGTATAAATCCCGCAATGGGTTGCYGCGCAACAGCTCGACACGGTAACCGTGCTCCACGGCACGCCCGGCGCAGAAGGCTTCCAGCAGGTGTTCTTCCGCTTCGGTACGCGCGAACAGGTACGAGCCGTTGCGCTTGAGGTGCAGGCCGGCAAGTTCTGCCCATTGGCCCCAGATTTCTCGACTGGCCCTGGCCAATTCGAGCATCGGCCCTGGTGGCTGGCCGGTGACCAGTGCCTGACCGAAGTTGCGTACAGATGCGCCCAATGGTGTGGCGCTGCGCTCGAAGACTTTGACCTTGAGGCCGCGCCTGACGGCGGCATAGGCGTGGGACAGGCCTAGAATGCCGGCGCCGACGATCAGCATGTCGCTGTGGTGTGTCATGAAGATAATCCCGCTTTTTGTGGCGAGGGAGCTTGCTCCCGCTGGGGCGCGTAGCGGCCCCCCCTCTCTAYCTGAAAAGARGGGGMCTGCTGCGCAGTCCARCGGGAGCAAGCTCCCTCGCCACAAGGTGTGAGTCAGTTACTTGGCAGCCACTTTCTCGGACTTGCCGTCATAGCGCTTGCGCCATTCAGTCAGGATCTCGTCGCGATTCTTCGAGGCCCAGGCAAAGTCGTTCTTGATCAAGCGCTGCTCATAGTCCGCCGGCAATTCAGTCTGCGGCTTGGCAATACCCGGTTGCGCGAGCACCGCAAAGTTCTCTTTATAAAGCTCCATCGCCGCCGGGCTTGCAGAGAAGTCGGCCAGTTTCTTCGCTGCTTCTTCATGCGCGGTGCCTTTGATCACGGCAGTCGCTTCGATCTCCCAGCCCAGGCCTTCTTTCGGCAGGATGATGTCCAGCGGCGCGCCTTGGCGCTTCAGTTGAACAGCCGGGTATTCGAAGGAAATACCGATCGGGAATTCACCGGCAGCGGCGAGCTTGCACGGCTTGGAACCGGAGTGAACGTACTGGCCGATGTTCTGGTGCAGGTCGTCCATGTACTGCCAGCCCTGCTTCTCGCCGAAGGTTTGCAGCCAGGCGCTGACGTCGAGGAAACCGGTGCCGGACGAGGCCGGGTTGGGCATGACGATCTTGCCTTTGTACTCAGGCTTGGTCAGGTCCTGCCAGCTGACCGGTTTGCTCAGCCCCTGCTTTTCGGCTTCGACGGTGTTGAAGCAAATGGTCGCCGCCCACACGTCCATGCCGACCCAGGCCGGTGGGTTGGCAACATCACGGTAGTTACCGCCGATCTTGCCCAGGTCCTTCGGCGCGTAGCTTTGCAGCATGYCTTGCTGATCGAGGATCGCCAGGCTCGATGCCGCCAGACCCCACACCGCGTCGGCTTGCGGGCGAGCTTTTTCGGCCAGCAGCTTGGCGGTGATGATGCCGGTGGAATCGCGCACCCACTTGATCTCGACGTCCGGGTTGGCCTTCTCGAAGGCTTCTTTGTAGGTCTTCAGTTGTTCGGCTTCGAGGGCGGTGTACACCGTCAACTCGGTTTTCGCAGCGAAGGCGTTCAGGCTGAAAGCGGTGAGGACAGCAGCGGCCAGGGCCAAGGGCTTGAACATGGTGCAATTCCTGTGTGAGTTGAAGGTGTGAATCAAAGACCGGGCGCGGTCTGCCGCCAGGCCTGGGAGCGGCGCAATAAACCGCGCGAGGCCCAGGCCAGCAGCAGGGACACGCCCGCCGAGGTGAACAGAATCAGGGTCGACATTGCCGCCGCACCGCCGACGTTGCCGGCGTCGTCCATGTTCAGCACCGCCACCGCCGCGAGAATGGTGTCGGGGCTGTAGAGGAAGATCGCCGCCGAAACGGTGGTCATGGCCGAGACGAACAGGTAGCGCACGATGTCCAGCAACGCTGGCAGGCAGATCGGCACGGTGACTCGCAGGTAATGCCGATACAGCGGCGCCTTGAGCGACAGCGCGGCGGCTTCGAACTCGGCGTCGAGCTGGCGCAGCGCGGTGGTGGCGGTCATTTGCGCGGTGGTCAAATAGTGAGCAATGGTGCAAACCACCAGCAGCGTCATGCTGCCGTAGAGCACATGCAGCGGATTGCCGCTGAGGTTGAAGAAGAAGACGTAACCCAGGCCCAGCACCAGACCCGGCACCGCCATCGGTACGAAACTGAGCATGCGCAGTGTCAGATTCAGCCCGCGCTGGCCACGGGTTTTCTCCATCAGGTAGGCGCCGGTGAAGATCAGCACGCTGCCGATCAACGCCGTGCACAACGCCATCTTCACGCTGTTGCCATAGGCCAGCCAGCCGCCGCCCGCGGTGTCGTTGAACTGGTAATGGTTGAGCGACAGCGACAGGTTGTACGGCCAGAACTTCACCAGCGACGAGTACACCGCCATGCCGAACACCAGCAGCAACACCGCGCAGATCAGCAGCACGATGGCCAGATAACAACCGTCGCGCAGCCTCGACGGCATTGGCTGAAAGACTTGCGCCCGACCACTCATGGAATCGCCATGACGCCGACGCAGCCAGGCGTCGACACCAAAGCTGAACAGCGCCGGCAGCAGCAGAACCATGCCGATCAGTGCGCCGCGACCGAATTGTTGCTGGCCGACCACCGCTTTGTAGGCTTCCAGCGCCAATACCTGATAGTCGCCACCGACCACCACGGGCACACCGAAGTCGGTGATGGTCAGGGTGAACACCAGACAGAACGCTGCGAACACCGCCTGACGCGTCGCCGGCCAAGTGATGCTGCGAAAGGCTTTCGCCGGGCTCGCGCCCATGCTGGAGGCGGCATCGAACAGTCGCGCATCCGCCAGGGACAGCGCTGACAGCAAAATCATCAAGGCGTGCGGGAAGGTGTAGATGACCTCGCCGAGCACAATGCCCCAGAAGCCGTAGATGTTGTCCGAAAACAGACCGCGCAACAGGCCCTGATTGCCGAACAGATAAACCAGCGCAATCCCCGGCAACATCGACGGCGCCATCAACGGCAGCAGCGATGTACCGCGCCAGATACCTTTGCCGGGAATCAACGTGCGTTGCAGGGCGTAGGCAAACAGGTAGGCCAACGGTACGACCATCGCCGCCACGCTGAGGGAAACCTTCAGGCTGTTACCCAGCAACCAATGGAAATTCGCACCGGTCAGCAATTCACCGGCAGCCACCAGACCACCGCCCTGCCCGGCCTGCGAACTGAACCCGCGCCAGAAGATCGCCAGTAACGGCATCAACACTGCCACACAGAGCAACACCAACAACAGCAGCTTGCCGCCGACCACGAACAGCCGGTCGCCGATCTCGGCACGGGAGGCCTGCCGAACCTGCTTGTGCGGTATCGGCAGCGCGACGTTCGCGCTCATCAGGCGAACACCTGCAGGCTACGCGGCGGCAAGGCGACCATGATCTGCTGCGCACCGAGACGCGGCATCGCTTCCGGCGCCAGTTCCGCCAGCAATGCATGACCCGGCAGCTGATCGAGTTCGAAGCTCATGCGGCAACGATTGCCGAGGAAAGTGATTTCGCGAACCTTGGCCGGGAACAGGTTTTCTTCATGCACCAGCGGGTTGACGTTGATCGCCTCGGGACGGCAGAACAACCGGCCCGACGCGGTTTTCGCACTACCATCGGCCAGGCGCATGTGCATCCCGCCGACCAGGGCATGACTGTCGCTGCTACGGCGGAACGGCAGCCAGTTGCCCTGACCGACGAACTCCGCCACAAACGGTGTGGCCGGGCGGTCGTAGATGTCCTGCGGTGTGGCGTACTGCTCGACCTTGCCGTTGTTCATCACGGCGATGCGGTCGGCCATCAGCATGGCTTCGTCCTGATTGTGCGTGACCATCAGGGTGGTGATGCCGAGGTTGCGCTGCAATTGGCGCAACTCGGTGCACAGATGCTCGCGGACCCGGGCGTCGAGCGCCGACATCGGTTCGTCCAGCAGCAACAAGGAAGGGGCCGGCGCCAGAGCCCGGGCCAGCGCTACGCGTTGCTGCTGACCGCCGGACAACTGGCCGGGGTATTTTTTCTCGCTGCCGGTGAGGCCAACCAGCTCCAGCATCTGACCGACACGCTTGCGCACCTCATCGCGACCGCTGCCGGCGAGGCCGTAGGCGATGTTCGCTTCGACGGTGAGATTGGGAAACAGCGCGTAGGACTGGAAGAGAATGCCGTAGTCCCGGGCCTGAGGCGCCAGGTGGGAAACGTCGCGATCACCGAGGTATAACTCGCCGCTGTCCTGGCGCTCAAGGCCGGCGATGCAACGCAGCAAGGTGGTCTTGCCGCAACCCGACGGCCCCAGCAAACACACCAGTTCACCGGCCGTCACGTCGAGGGAAACGTTATCCAGGGGTTGCGAAGCGGCCCCAGAAAATGGGCCTGCTGCGCAGTCCAGCGGGAGCAAGCTCCCTCGCCACAGGGATCTACGCCGGGGCCATTTCCTGTGCCAGTCCGAGAAACGCCGCCGGCAGCCGGGCGCCTTTTCGCTCCTTGAGGCAGTACAGGTACTCGGGAATCTGCGGCGCATTCTCGAGGGTCAGCACCCGCAATTGCGGGTCGTGTGGCACTTCCTGCCGGGCAATGATGCTGATGCCGATGTTGCGCAGCACCGCTTCACGAATCGACTCGCGGCTGCCAATCTCCAGCAGCGGCCCGAAACTCACCCCGGCACTGGCCAGCAACTCTTCGGTCAAGCGCCGGGTGGTCGAGCCCGACTCGCGCATCAACAAGGTGTGCCCCGCCAGCGCACTGAGCGGCACATGGTCATGCACCGCCAGAGGATGATTACGATGCACCGCCAACACCAGCGGGTCACTGCCCAGTACCCGGCGGATCAGCCGCGCATCGTCGAGCAACTGCGAGGACGCGGCGACATCGACCCGGTAATCCTCCAGCGCTTCGAGCACCTGCTGGGAGTTGCCGATTTCCACCGACACCTCCACCTGCGGCAAGCGCTCGCGAAAGGTCTTCACCAGATCGAGGATGTAATACGGCGCCGTGGCGGCGATGCGCAACGTGCCCTGGACCTGACCGCTGTTACGCAGGAAGAACTCGATATCGGCTTCCTGCTGCAGCAGTGCCTTGACCATCGGCAACAGCCGCGCACCTTCGTCGCTGACGCTGAGGCGGCGGCCGCCACGGTAGAACAGCTCAACCGAATACTGGCTTTCCAGGTGCCGGATCTGGGTCGTCACCGTCGGTTGGCTCAGGCCGAGCTTTTTCGCCGCCAGGGTAATGCTGCCCAGCCGGGCCACCATGTAAAACGCCTTCAGCTCGGCACTCAGCACACCCGTTCCTCATCGTCTATTTGCGCAACAGGCGCAAACCGTTGAACACCACCAACAGGCTCACGCCCATGTCGGCGAACACCGCCATCCACATGGTGGCGATCCCGGCGAAGGTTACCCCAAGAAAGATCGCTTTGATGACCAATGCCAGGGCAATGTTCTGTTTGAGGATATTGGAGGTCTGCCGCGACAGGCTGATGAAGGCCGGGATCTTGCGCAGATCGTCGTCCATCAGGGCGACATCGGCGGTTTCGATGGCGGTGTCGGTCCCGGCGGCCGCCATGGCGAAACCGATCTCGGCCCGCGCCAGTGCAGGAGCGTCGTTGATGCCGTCGCCGACCATCCCCACGCGATAGCCCTGGGCATACAGCGTTTCGATGGCCTGCAGCTTCTCGCTTGGCAACAGATCGCCTTGCGCCTGATCGATGCCCACATGGGCGGCGATGACCTCGGCGGTGTGAACGTTGTCACCGGTCAGCATCAGGGTTTTGATGCCCAGTTCATGCAACTRCTGGATCGCTTCGCGACTGGTCGCTTTCACGGTGTCCGCGACGGCAAACAAGGCCAGCGGACCCGACTTGTCGAGCAACAGCACCACCGACTTGCCCTGTTTCTCCAGAGCAAACAGTTTTTCTTCCAGCGCTGGAGAACACAGGCCCAAGTCTTCCACCAGTCGATGGTTGCCCAGGTGATAGAGCTCACCATTGATCTCACCGCGTACTCCACGCCCCGCCAAGGCTTCGAAGTTATCCACAGTCAGCGGCGCGCGCTGGTTATCCACAACTGCCGCGTTGGCGATGGCCAGCGACACCGGGTGATCCGAGCGACCAGCCAGCGCCGCCGCAAGGGCCGGGGCTGTTTGATCGGCGGTCGGGTCGAGGGACAAATAGTCGGTCTGCACCGGTTTGCCATGCGTGAGGGTGCCGGTCTTGTCGAGGGCCAGGTAGTCGAGTTTGTAGCCGTGCTCCAGGTAGACGCCGCCCTTGACCAGAATCCCTTTGCGCGCCGCTGCCGCGAGGCCGCTGACGATGGTCACCGGAGTGGAAATCACCAAGGCGCATGGGCAGGCGACCACCAGCAACACCAGTGCCCGATAGATCCAGTCGAACCACAGCGCGTCCATGAACAGCGGCGGGATCACCGCCACGGCGAGGGCCAGGATGAATACAGCCGGTGTGTAGATTTTCGAAAAGCTGTCGACAAAGCGCTGGGTCGGCGCCCGCGCGCCCTGGGCCTGTTCGACGGCGTGGATGATCCGCGCGAGGGTCGAGTGGTCGGCCGCTGCGGTCACGGTGTAATCCAGTGAACCGGACTGGTTGATGGTGCCTGCGAACACTTTGTCGCCGATGGTTTTTTCGACCGGCAGGCTTTCACCGGTGATCGGCGCCTGGTTGATGGTCGAGCTGCCAGACAACACTTCGCCGTCCAGACCGATCCGCTCACCGGGACGCACCCGCACCCGTGCGCCCAGTTCGATGCTTTTCACCGGTTGTGCGACCCAACTGCCGTCGGCTTGCTGCACCGTGGCTTGCTCGGGCGCCATCTGCATCAGTCCGCCGATGGCGTTGCGCGCCCGGTCCAGGGACCTGGCTTCGATCAACTCGGCGACGGTGAACAGGAACATCACCATCGCCGCTTCCGGCCACTGGCCGATCAGGACCGCACCGGTCACCGCGATGCTCATCAGCGCGTTGATGTTCAGATTGAGGTTTTTCAGGGCGATCCAGCCCTTTTTATAGGTACCCAGGCCGCCACTGAGGATTGAGATCAGCGCAATCACCGCCACCACCCAAGTGGGCGCCGCGTTAGTGAAGTGGATCACTTCAGCCGCCAACGCACCAACGCCGGACAGCGCCAATGGCCACCAAGGTTTTTTCTCTGGCACAGGTATTGGCGCTTCGACGCCTTGCTCCAGCGGCTCGGCGTGCATGCCGAGGGACTTGATCGCCTCGATGATCGGCGCGGTGCCTGGCAGGTCATGGGTCACGCCCAACACCCGGTTGATCAGGTTGAACTCCAGTTGCTGCACGCCCGCAAGCTTGCCGAGTTTGTTCTGGATCAGCGTCTGCTCGGTCGGGCAGTCCATGGCCTCGATGCGGAAGCTGCTCAGCCGCGCGCCGGCGGTCGGCGTCTCGCTCAATTTGATCAGCGATGGCGCCGCTTTGGAGGAACAGCAGGAATCGCCGTGACCGCCATGATCATGGCTACCATGGGCACGCTGGGGCACAGGCTGCAGCTTGTGGCTGTGATCGTGATCGTGATCGTGATCGTGATCGTGATCGTGATCGTGATCAGCCTCGGGTTTGTGGGTGTGAAGAGAATCGCTCATTGGTCGCGTCCATGAAGGTGCCTGTTGCCAAGTAAAGACCCTGTAGCCACTATAGGGTCAAGCACCCTTTTGGAGATTGACGCGATGAAAATAGGAGAACTGGCGAAACTCACCGACTGCGCCGTGGAAACCATCCGCTACTACGAGCGCGAAAACCTGCTGCCGGAACCGGCCCGCAGCGACGGCAATTACCGCGTCTACACCCAGGCCCACGCCGAACGCCTGACCTTCATCCGCAACTGCCGGACCCTCGACATGACCCTGGAGGAAATCCGCAGTCTGCTGGCCCTGCGCGACAGCCCGCAGGATCAATGCGAAAACGTCAACGCGTTGATCGACGAGCATATCCATCATGTGAAGGCACGAATCGACGGCTTGCTGGCCTTGCAGACACAACTGCTCGACCTGCGCCAACGCTGCAGCGAAGGGCCGGATATCGATCAGTGCGGGATTTTGCAGCGGCTGGAGGTGAGTGGCGGGGTTGTGGCGACGGAGGTTGAGCATTCCCATGTCGGCCGAAGCCATGGGCATTAAGAATGCCTTCGCGGGCAAGCCTCGCTCCTACAGGTATCGTGTGAACCTGTAGGAGCGAGGCTTGCCCGCGAACACCGCGAAGCGGTGCCAGACTCAGACCGCCATCGGCGCCGTCATCGGAGCGTGGTGCTCATAGCCTTCGAGCGAGAAATCACTTGGCTCGATCAGCTCCAGCCACTCCGGCTGGTACACACCGGTCTTGGCGAACTCCGGCACGCGATCGGAGATCTTCAGCTTCGGCATGGCGAATGGCTCGCGCTTGAGCTGTTCGTTGAGCATGTCCAGGTGGTTTTCGTAGACGTGGGCATCACCGATGAAATAGGTGAACCAGCGCGGCGTGTAACCGGTCAGGCGACCGATCAGGCTCAGCAGCGCGGCGCCCTCGGTGAGGTTGAACGGCGTGCCCAGGCCCAGGTCGTTGGAGCGGATGTAGAGGGTCAGGGAGATTTCCCTGGTCTCGACATTCGGGTGGAATTGGTACAGCAAGTGGCACGGCGGCAGGGCCATTTCATCGAGCTGCGCAACGTTCCAGCCGTGGAACAGAATGCGACGGCTGCCTGGGTCCTTGATGATGGTGTCGACGCACTGGCGGATCTGGTCGATCGCCTTGTACAACACCACATACGCCTGGCCATCTTCTTCGCCTTCAGCAATCTGCCGATAACCCTGGCTCAGGGTCTGCTCGATGGCGGCCTGGTTGCTGACCGGGATTTGCTTATACGCCGGCCATTTGCGCCATTGCACGCCGTAGATCTCGCCGAGGTCGTCTTCGCCCTGACGGAACGGGTTGGCCAGCCACTGGGCGTTTTCGTTGGCGTTCTGGTCCCAGACCTTGCAACCCAGCGCACGGAATTCAGCGGCGTTGTTCACCCCGCGCAGAAAACCGCACATCTCGCCGATGGCCGACTTGAAGGCCATCTTGCGGGTGGTGATCGCCGGGAAACCTTCCTGCAAATCGAAGCGCAGCATCGCACCCGGAAAGCTGATGGTGTTAACGCCGGTGCGGTTGGCCTGTTTGGTGCCGTTCTTGATGACGTGGGCGACCAGATCGAGATATTGCTTCATGAATTACCTGTGTCCTTGAACCCGGAGCCGTCGCCCCGGGGTTCGAATTTTTTGCGCCAGCTGCTTATACAGCCGCTGCGGGGGCCGCCGGGGCGCGTCGATAAGCCAGCCAGATCAGGAATAGACCGCCGACGATCATCGGTACGCACAACACTTGGCCCATAGTCAGCCAATTCCACGCCAGATAGCCCAGTTGCGCATCCGGAACGCGGACGAACTCGACAATGAAACGGAAAATGCCATAGAACAGCGCAAACATCCCGGATACCGCCATGGTCGGCCGTGGCTTGCGCGAGAACAGCCAGAGGATCAGGAACAGCGCCACACCTTCCAGCGCAAACTGGTACAGCTGCGACGGGTGACGCGGCAACTGCGCCGGGTCGCTGAACGGCGGGAAGATCATCGCCCACGGCACGTCGGTCGGCTTGCCCCACAACTCGGCGTTGATGAAGTTGCCGATGCGCCCGGCACCCAGACCGATCGGCACCATCGGCGCAACGAAGTCCATCAGCTGGAAGAACGACTTGTTGTTCTTTTTACCAAACCACAACGCTGCGAGCATCACACCGATGAAGCCACCGTGGAACGACATGCCGCCCTTCCACACTTCGAAGATCAACATCGGGTTGGCCAGGTAAGCGCTCAGATCATAAAACAGCACATAACCCAGGCGGCCGCCGACGATGACGCCCATCGACATCCAGAACACCATGTCGGAGAGTTTCTCCTTGGTCCAGGTCGGGTCGAAGCGGTTCAGCCGACGGGACGCCAGCAGCCACGCGCCGCCGATGCCGACCAGATACATCAGGCCGTACCAGTGGATTTTCAGCGGACCGATGGCCAGGGCCACCGGGTCGATCTGCGGGTAAGGCAGCATTGCGACTCCTCGTTAGAGTTGAAACCTTCAAAATTCCCGGGCGACGCTGTCACGCCAGGATTAAGCCAGGATTGCGTTAGGTGTCAGAGCAGGAAGTTCAAGCCGACGCAAAACAGCAAAGCGGCAAACAGTCTTTTCAGCAAGCGTGGCGACAGCCTGTGGGCCAGTCGTGCACCGAGGCGGGCGAAGACCATGCTGGTCAGAGCGATCCCCAGCAGCGCCGGCAAATAAACAAAACCGAGACTATGGGCCGGCAGCAGTGGATCGTGCCAGCCCAGAATCATGAAACTTAATGCACTTGCCAAGGCGATGGGCAGGCCACAGGCCGACGAAGTGGCCACCGCTTGCTGCATCGGTACGCTGCGCCAGGTCAGGAATGGCACGGTCAGCGAGCCGCCGCCGATCCCGAAAATCGCCGAAGCCCAGCCAATCACACTGCCGGCCACGGTCAGACCGACTTTACCGGGCACCGTTCGGCTGGCCTTGGGCTTGAAGTCCAAGGCGAGTTGAACAGCGATGATCAACGCGAATACGCCGATGATTTTCTGCAAATTCGGCCCGGAGATCGCTTCGGCGGTCAGCGCGCCGAAACCGGCACCGATCAGAATGCCGAGAGTCATCCAGGCAAAAATCGGCCAACGCACGGCGCCGCGGCGATGATGTTCGCGAACCGCATTGACCGACGTAAAAATGATCGTCGCCAGGGAAGTACCGACTGCAAGATGCGTCAGGATCGACGGATCAAATCCCTGCAAGGTGAAGCTGAACACCAGCACCGGGACGATGATAATCCCGCCGCCTACCCCAAACAGCCCGGCCAGCACGCCCGCACAGGCGCCCAGCGCCAGATAGAGCAGAAATTCCATGGCCACATCCCCAAGCATCCCGAAACAGGAGCGGCATGGTAACGGATGCATGGCCTCGGGCTCCACTGCGGATGGCGATGGATCGATGAGCGATGTCTGCGTAGAGTGAGCAAAAAACACACAAGGACCACCTTATGTGCCTGATTGTCTTTGCCTGGCGGCCGGGTCATGCCCAGCCGCTGATCGTGGCGGCCAACCGCGACGAATTCTATGCCCGGCCCAGCCTGCCCCTGGCGCAATGGCCGCACGCCCCGCATGTCTACGCCGGGCGTGACCTCGAGGCCGGCGGTACGTGGCTCGGTGTCGGCGCCAATGGGCGCTTCGCCGCACTGACCAACATCCGTAATCCCCTTCAACCGCCGGCCGCCAAGTCGCGAGGCGAACTGGTGGCGCAGTTTCTCAGCGGGGAAACGCCCATTGAAGACTATTTAAGCGACGTTATCGCACGTTCGGCTGAATATGCCGGGTTCAATCTGCTGGCCGGCAATGCCAAAGAGCTCTGGCACTTCAACGCTCGGGAAACCGCGGYGGTCAGGCTCGAACCAGGGATTTATGGGTTATCGAACGCGGGGCTGGATACGCCGTGGCCAAAAGTGCTCAAGGCCAAGGCAGCGTTGAGCGAAGTCCTGGACGATCCACAACCACAGGCGTTATTGGCCTTGCTGAGCGATCCGCAGATCGCACCACTTGCCGAGCTGCCGGACACTGGCGTGGGGCAAGCCACCGAGACGTTGTTGTCGAGTGTGTTTATCAAGAGCCAGGCTTATGGGACGCGGGCGAGCACGGCGTTGATTGTTCAGGCAAATGGGATGCGGCATATGGTCGAGCGGAGTTTCGGGCCGTATGGGGGGCATTTGGGGGAGGTAGAGATCAGGATTTGAAGTCGGGCGATTAATTGTGGCGAGGGAGCTTGTCGGATCGCCGCACCGTCCCGCTGGAGCGCGAAGCGCTCCCGATCCGGCCGATGCGTTCTTTCATAAAGATCGCATCGGCTGAATCACGACTGCTTCGCAGCCGAACGGGAGCAAGCTCCCTCGCCACAGGGCCGCCGCTGACCTAGAGGGTCTTGACCGAAGCCGGATTGATCATCCGTGCCAACCCAAGGTTTTTCAGCGCCAGTTGCAGCGAGCTGTGGATAACTTGCGGGTTGTCGATGGTCATCAGCTCCGCCAGCAACTCCTTGGCCTTGCTCAGGTTGATCTGACGCAGCATCCACTTCACTTTCGGCAAGTTGGTGGCGTTCATCGACAGGCTGTCGAAGCCCATTGCCATCAACAGCACTGCCGCCGCCGGGTCACCGGCCATTTCGCCGCAGATACTCACCGGTTTGCCTTCGGCATGCGCATCGCGCACCACGCTCTGCAGGGCTTGCAGCACCGCCGGGTGCAGGTAGTCGTAGAGGTCGGCCACCCGTGGGTTGTTTCGGTCCACGGCCAGCAGGTACTGAGTCAGGTCGTTGGAGCCGACCGACAGGAAGTCCACCTGCCGCGCCAGTTCCTTGGTCTGATACACCGCTGCCGGAATCTCGATCATCACGCCAACCGGCGGCATCGGCACGTCGGTGCCTTCGTCGCGGACTTCGCCCCAGGCCCGGTGGATCAGGTGCAAGGCTTCTTCCAGTTCATGGGTGCCGGAAATCATCGGCAGCAGAATACGCAGGTTGTTCAGGCCTTCGCTGGCCTTGAGCATGGCGCGGGTCTGCACCAGGAAGATTTCCGGGTGGTCGAGGGTCACGCGAATCCCGCGCCAGCCGAGGAACGGGTTGTCTTCCTTGATCGGGAAGTACGACAGCGCCTTGTCACCGCCAATGTCCAGGCTACGCATGGTCACTGGTTGTGGATGGAACGCGGCAAGTTGCTCGCGATAGATCGCCAGCTGTTCCTTTTCACTCGGGAAACGCTGGTTGATCATGAACGGCACTTCGGTGCGGTACAGGCCCACGCCCTCGGCACCGCGCTTCTGCGCCCGTGCCACATCCGCCAGCAGGCCGGTATTGACCCACAGCGGCATGCGGTGGCCATCGACCGTTACGCACGGCAGGTCGCGCAATGCATCCAGCCCGAGGGCCAGTTGTTTCTCTTCCTCGACCACGTCGGCGAACTGCTTGCGCAGCACGTCACTCGGGTTGGTGTAGACCTCGCCGTGGTAGCCGTCGACGATCATCTGGATGCCGTCGACCTTGGAGTACGGCAGGTCGACCAGGCCCATCACCGTCGGAATACCCATGGCGCGCGCCAGGATCGCCACGTGGGAGTTGCCGGAACCGAGTACCGACACCAGGCCCACCAGCTTGCCTTCCGGCACCTCGCCGAGCATCGCCGGCGTCAGTTCTTCGCTGACCAGAATGGTGTTGTCGGGGTAGACCAGCGTCTGCTGCCGCTCTTCCTGCAAGTAGGCGAGCAAACGGCGGCCGAGGTCCTTGACGTCCGAGGCCCGCTCACGCAGGTAGGCGTCGTCCATCAGTTCGAAACGGTTGACGTGATCGGTAACCACCTGACGCAACGCGCCCTGGGCCCACTGACCGGTCTTGATCACGGTGGTGACTTCGCTGCCGAGCGAGGCATCGTCGAGCATCATCAAGTAGACGTCGAACAGCGCCCGCTCTTCAGGTCGCAGCTGGGTTGCCAGCTTGGCGGACAAGGCACGCATGTCGGCGCGCACGCCTTCGATGGCCGTCTTGAACAGCCCAAGTTCTGCATCGATGTCGGTGATGGTCTTGTCCGGCACCACATCCAGATCGGCCGGCGGCAGCATGACGACTGCGGTGCCGACCGCCGCGCCCGGCGAACCCGGTACGCCGACGAACTTTGCTTCCTGGATACCTTTGCCCTGACGGCCCAGGCCACGGATCGAACCGGTGGCCTCGGCATGGGCGATAACGCCGGCGAGCTGCGCGCTCATGGTCACGAGGAAGGCTTCTTCACCCTCATCGAACTGGCGGCGTTCCTTTTGTTGAATGACCAACACGCCGACGACGCGGCGGTGGTGAATGATCGGCGCCCCGAGGAACGACGCGTAGCGCTCTTCACCGGTCTCGGCGAAGTAACGGTAGCGCGGGTGATCCGCGGCGTTTTCGAGGTTCAGGGGTTCTTCACGCGTGCCGACCAGGCCGACCAGACCTTCGTTGGGTGCCATGCTGACTTTGCCGATCGAGCGCTTGTTCAAGCCCTCGGTGGCCATCAGCACGAAGCGGTTGGTCTCTGGATCAAGCAGGTAGACCGAGCAGACCTGGCTGCCCATGGCCTCTTTGACGCGCAACACAATAATCCCCAACGCCGCCTTGAGATCCTTGGCGGAGTTAACTTCCTGGACGATCTTGCGCAGCGTATTGAGCATGGCTCGGGGTCGAACTCCGTCGTCAGTCGCGCGCTAAAAGGCGCGGGGCAAGCTCTTTGAGAGCGCGTCGATACACCTCGCGCTTGAATGTCACCACCTGGCCCAACGGATACCAATAGCTGACCCAGCGCCAGCCATCGAATTCCGGTTTACCGGTCAAATCCATCCGCACCCGCTGCTCGTTGGAGATCAGGCGCAGGAGAAACCATTTCTGCTTCTGGCCGATGCACAGCGGTTGGCTGTGCGTTCTGACCAGACGTTGCGGCAAACGATAACGCAACCAGCCCCGGGTGCAGGCGAGAATTTCAACATCTTCGCGCTCCAGGCCCACTTCTTCGTTCAACTCGCGGTACAAGGCGTCTTCCGGCGTCTCCTGGGGGTTGATCCCGCCCTGTGGAAACTGCCAGGCATCTTGATTGATTCGGCGAGCCCATAGCACCTGGCCAGCATCATTCGTCAGAATGATCCCGACATTGGGGCGGAAACCATCGGGGTCGATCACGGCAACAACCTCGCAAACGCATGTCGCCGCATTGTTCCACAAAGGTTGTGAAAGCAGCAACGAGCCGACCTACCTTATGTGCACTCTTGTGAAAAGTCCGTATTCTGGAGACCTTTCTACAGACTTTTCAGCGAGTAACTGCAATGCGGCTGGCTTTATTCGACTTGGACAACACGCTTCTGGGCGGCGACAGTGACCACGCCTGGGGCGATTATCTGTGCGAACGCGGTTTCCTCGACGCCGTCGCCTACAAGGCACGCAACGACGAGTTCTATCAGGACTACCTGGCCGGCAAGCTGGATCAGGCCGCCTACCTGAACTTCTGCCTGGAAGTCCTCGGCCGCACCGAAATGGCGACACTGGATCAATGGCACCTGGATTACATGCGCGACTGCATCGAACCGCTCGTGCTGCCCAAGGGCCTCGAACTGTTGGCCCAACACCGTGAGGCCGGCGACAAGCTGGTCATCATCACCGCCACCAACCGTTTTGTGACCGGGCCGATTGCCACGCGTTTAGGCGTTGAAACCCTGATCGCCACCGAATGCGAAATGATCGACGGCCGGTACAGCGGGCGCAGCACCGATATCCCGTGCTTCCGTGAAGGCAAGGTGACCCGGTTGAATCGTTGGCTGGAAGAAACCGGCCACAGCCTGGAAGACAGTTATTTCTACAGCGACTCGATGAACGACTTGGCGTTGCTGGAGCAAGTGACGAATCCGATCGCGGTCGATCCGGACCCTAACTTGCGGGCCGAGGCCGAGAAACGTGGCTGGCCGGTGATCAGTTTGCGCGATTGATTAAGCCTGTAGCAGCTGCCGAGGTACGAGGCTGCGTTGCGGTCCGCAGGACCGCCCTTCGGGGCCGCTTCGCAGCCCATCGCAGCCTCGCACCTCGCAGCAGCTACAGATTCCGCGCTATACCGGCTTGGCCCCCATCAACCCCGCAATGGCGATCAAGCAGACAAAACTGAACAACGCCAACGCCAACGTAAACTTCCCATTCCCCGCCGCCGGCGCCTTGCGCAGCCGATTGAGCCGCACCAGCAGCCAGAACCAGCCCAGCGCCGCCACGGTGTACAGCACACTGGACGCCAGCAACCAGGTCTGCCCCAACGGCCAGCCCACCAGATGCACCATCCACCAGCCGGTAAACGGCATGCTCAACAGCGCCAGGCCCATCAACAACCAGATGAACACCTGCGGTCGCTGCAAGGTACGCGCAGGCGCCGTCGCATCACCGTTACGACGAGTGCGCCAGACCCAGATTGCCAGCCCCAGTGCGCTGATCAACAGCAGCACCGTCGCCACGCCATGCGCGACTTTGAGGGCGGTTAACGTTTCCATTGTTCGAATTCCTTATAGGCTGCCCATCAGCGTAGCCGCTCAGCCGAGAAACAGCTGATAGGCCGGGTTGTCGCTTTCGTCCCAGTACGGGTAGCCGATTTCTTCCAGCGCCGCCGGTACCAGATGACGCTCGTCGTGGGGCACTTGCAGGCCCGCGACCACACGGCCATCCGCCGCGCCGTGGTTGCGGTAGTGGAACATCGAAATATTCCAGCGCCCACCGAGCTTGTTGAGGAAGTTGAACAACGCACCCGGACGCTCCGGGAACTCGAAGCGCAGCACCACCTCATCGACCACCTGGGCGGCACGCCCGCCAACCATATGGCGAATGTGCAATTTGGCCAGTTCGTTGTCGGTCAGGTCGAGTACCGGAAAACCCTGCTCGGTCAGGCTGGCGAGCAGCGCACTGCGCGGGTCGTTTTCCGGATGGGTCTGCACGCCGACAAAGATGTGCGCTTCGCTGCCGGTGTTATAGCGGTAGTTGAATTCGGTGATCTGGCGCTTGCCGATGGCTTCGCAGAACGCCTTGAAGCTGCCCGGTTTCTCGGGGATGGTCACGGCGATGATGGCTTCGCGGCCCTCGCCCAGCTCGGCACGCTCGGCGACGTGTCGCAAGCGGTCGAAGTTGACGTTGGCGCCGGAATCGATGGCCACGAAGGTGTGGCCGGTGACGCCACGTTGCTCGACGTATTTCTTGATCCCGGCCACGCCCAAGGCGCCGGCAGGTTCAGTGATCGAGCGGGTATCGTCGTAGATATCCTTGATCGCCGCACAGATTTCATCGGTGCTGACGGTGATCACTTCATCAACGTAGTCTTTGCAGATATCGAAGGTGTGCTGGCCGATCTGCGCCACCGCGACGCCATCGGCAAACAGGCCCACGGTCGGCAACACCACGCGCTCACCGGCCGCCATGGCGGCTTGCAGGCAGTTGGAGTCATCCGGTTCGACGCCGATGATCTTGATGTCCGGACGCAGGTATTTCACGTACGCCGCAATCCCGGCGATCAATCCGCCACCGCCCACCGGAACGAAGATCGCATCCAGACGCCCCGGGTGCTGGCGCAGAATCTCCATGGCCACCGTGCCCTGCCCGGCAATGGTGTGGGGATCGTCGTAGGGGTGAATGTAGACGTAGCCTTTTTCG
>NZ_JBFTMK010000062.1:0-28092 GCF_056396965.1 Pseudomonas sp. 05N434 | reverse complement strand
GCTTTGTCCGGGTTGCCGTCTTTATAGTCACGATTGATGTAGGCGTTGCGCAGCAGCACTTTGAGGCTGCTGTCTTCAACAAAACCCTTGGATTCGGCCTGGTCGTTAGCCATGGCCTGTGTGGCGCTCAACATCCCCAGTGCGATCAGGCTGATTCGCTTGTTCAACATGTTATTTTCCTTATTACGGGTTGATACGCTCTGTGCCGAACAGCTGAAACGGCGCTATCGCGCTCTTTTTTCACCGCAAAAACAAAAAGGCCCGCCCACGAAAATTCGCGGCGGGCCTTTTATTGTTTTGTCAGTCGTGGCGGTTAGCCACAGGCGTTGGGGCGCATCCTATCTGCGCCCTTAATGATGTGTCAATTTCGTGAATCTTCTGTAAATAGGCGAAAATCGTCTAAGAAATCACTTGTCAGCGATAGCCAATTGCACGATATGGCTGTCGACGAATTGTTCGAAATGGGTGACTTTTCCATCGGCCAGAGTCCACAAGTGCGCGACTCGGGCATTCATCGCACGACCGGTAGCTTTATAGACGCCGCTGTAATTGCCGTAGGCAAATACCTTGTCGCCCTGAGCGACGTAGTTCTCGACCTTGAACCGAAAATCTTCCCACTCAGTGGCCAGGCGCTTGAAGACATTTTCGACGATCGCGTCGAAACCGACGTAGGTCCCGGCATACGGAAAACCTGCGGCTTCGGTCCAGCGGGCGTCATCGGCCAGCGCCGCGGCGGTGTTGCGCGCATTCTCCTGGGAGTTGACGCCTTCGTAGGTGCTTTTGATCAGGCTCAGGTTATCCATGGTGACTCCAGGTGAGTTCAATGGGCGCAGCCGTCGAGGCCACAGGTTTGAAACGCGGATGAAGACTCTGTTGCCGAAAGCGACTGGCTCAACCATTGGGCGAAGGCCTGCGGCTTGCCGAGCCAAGGGCCGATATCGACCAGGGTGAACTGGCCATCCTGTTCCAGCGCGAAGGTCGGGAAGCCCTGACCGCCGACACGGGCCAAGAGTGCGCGGCTGTCCTTGATATGGCGACCGGTATCAGCTGCACTAAATGCCTGCTGGAAAGCCTCGGGCTCAAGACCTGTCTGTGCGGCAAGTTCAAGCAAAACAGCCTCGTCAGCGATGCGTCGACCTTCCACGTAATGAGCCGTCTGCAAACGCCCCAGCAACTCCAGTCCGCGCCCGGCGATCTGCTCGGCTGCCAGCACGGCGGCAATCGGCGGCGTGGAGTCGAACACCGCCGTCTCATCACGCAGCAATCCCTCAAAATATGCTTCGCCAAACGGCTGGCCGGTGTACTCGGCGATGCGCCGGTCGTGGGGCATGACGTAATTGCGTAGTTGTGGCGAAACGGTTTGGCGATTGGCACCGCTCATCATGCCGCCGCCGTGGCCGATCACCGGCAACACGGTTTGGGCAGCTTGCACCAAGGGTTTGGCGCCGTAGCACCAACCGCACAATGGGTCGTCTTCCCGGCAGCGCTTTTATCCATCCGTTGTTTTTCTTCTTATCCTTCCATCACATCCCACAATGCTTCCAGTTCCGCCTCGCTGAATAAACCAGCGGGATAGCGCTCGATCATCATCCGGCGCGGATCAGGTTCTCTGATCTGACGCGTTCCATTGGACTTCAACCACTGTGCCAGGACTTGAAGCGATTCGCTGTTAACTGCCAGGGGATGCAGTGCCCGCTCGCCCACTACGTTCATTTCGGCGTTCATCTCAGCGCTCTCTCCTGGTTTGTGAGCGGCTAACTTATCCAAGGTTTATGACAGAACATCGAAGTTCTCTCCCTCCCCGTGTTGCGCCATCGAAGATACAAGAGCTATGCCAATGTTTTCGAAGTGTCGATAAGTAGATACAAAAAAGCCCGAAGTCCTGATGGGCTGCGGGCTTTCTGCGAGATAAGGAGGCCAAAATCGTTGCTCAATCGATTTTTCAATCAACTCAAGCTGTTACGTCCTCACTCACTCCTTGTGTGGAGCGGGCTGTTGTTGGGTAAGGCAATGGATGTTACCGCCCCCAAGTAACAGTTCGCGACCAGGCACCATGACCACTTCGTGTTGCGGAAACACGCTCTGCAAAATCTCTTTGGCCGGCCCGTCCAGTGGGTCGTCGAAGCTTGGCGCGATGATGCCACCGTTGACGATCAGGAAGTTCACATAAGAGCCGGCCAGGCGCACGGTCGGATTGCGCTCCTGAGTGCCGTCCACCGGGTCCACACCGGCGCACTCTTCTTCGGTCGCATACAGCGGCCCCGGAATCGGCATTTTGTGCACCGTGAACGAGCGCCCCTTGGCATCGGTGCTGTTTTGCAGCACGTTCATGGCCGCCTGGCAGCGCGGGTAGTTCGGGTCCTGCGGGTCGTCGGTCCAGGCCAGCAGCACTTCACCCGGACGCACATAGCAGCAGAAGTTATCCACATGGCCGTCGGTTTCGTCGTTGAACAAGCCGTCCGGCAGCCAGATGATCTTATCCACAGCCAGGTTTGCGCTGAGCACCGCTTCGATTTGCTCACGGCTCATGTGCGGATTGCGATTGCGGTTGAGCAGGCACTCTTCGGTGGTGATCAGGGTGCCTTCGCCATCGACATGAATCGAGCCGCCTTCGAGCACAAAACCCTCGGTGCGGTAGCGCGGGCTGCGCTCGATTTCGAGGATCTTGCCCGCCACCTGCGAGTCACGGTTCCACGGCGAATACAAACCACCGTCGAAACCACCCCAGGCATTGAAGTCCCAATCCACGCCACGGACTTCGCCGCTGTCATTGATGACGAACGTCGGGCCGGTATCCCGGACCCAGGCGTCATCGCTGGACATCTCCACCACACGAATATTCGGCACGTCGAGACGGGCGCGGGCATTTTCGTACTGGCCAGCGGAGACCGCCACGGTCACCGGTTCGAAACGCGCGATGGCCTTGGCCACTGCAACGTGCGCGGCTTGCGCCGGTTTGCCACCCAGGCGCCAGTTGTCCGGGCGCTCGGGCCAGACCATCCAGGTCTGGGTTTGGGGTGCCCACTCGGCAGGCATGTAAAAGCCGTCGGCGCGAGGGGTGCTGTTCAACGTGGTCATGGCTTCAGGACTCCAGGGAACCGTCGAGGGTTTTAATCGCGCCGTACAGGTTCGGACGACGGTCGCGGAACGAACCCCAGGCGCTGCGAATGTGCTCCAGCTCATCGAGGTCGAAGCTGTGAACCAGAATGCCTTCTTCGGTTTTGTTCAGCTCTTGGACCTTCTCGCCAAACTGGTTGGCGATGAACGACGAGCCGTAGAAGGTAATGTCGTAGCCGTCCTGCTCTTCATTGCCGATGCGGTTGCTGGCGATCAGCGGCATCAGGTTGGCACCGGCATGGCCCTGTTGCACGCGCTGCCAGTGGTCGCGGGACGAAATGGTCTTGTCGTGCGGCTCACTGCCAATGGCTGTCGGGTAGAACAGAATTTCCGCGCCTTGCAGCGCCATGCTGCGGGCGCACTCAGGGAACCACTGATCCCAGCAGATGCCCACGCCGATTTTCGCGTAACGGGTGTTCCACACTTTGAAACCGGTATCGCCCGGATTGAAGTAGTACTTTTCGTGGTAGCCAGGGCCATCCGGGATGTGGCTTTTACGATAAATCCCGAGGTTGCTGCCGTCGGCATCGATGATCGCGATGCTGTTGAAACGCGCGCGACCGGCCAATTCGTAGAAGCTGATCGGCAGCACCACTTGCAGTTCCTTGGCGACTTTCTGGAAGTGCTTGATGGCAACGTTGTCTTCTACCGTCGTGGCCAGTTGCAGGTAGTCCGGGTTCGGCTTCTGGCAGAAGTACGGAGCCTCGAACAGTTCCTGGATCAGGATGATTTGCGCACCTTTGGCCGCTGCCTCACGGACCAGCTTCTCAGCGGTCTCRATGTTGGCTTCAAGGTCCCAGGAACAAGCCATCTGGGTGGCGGCGACGGTAACGATACGACTCATGAATCATCTCCTGGGCAAGTGCTTGAGGGTCAGTGTGGCATCGACCGATGACAGAACGGGAATCACCGGGCGTGGTTCGTCCACACCGTGGGCAGTGGCGACTTTATAGCCGATAAAAATCGGCTTTAAAAGCAATAAATATCCACCACCTCTAAATAACCTCAAAAATTCCCGATAACAATCGACATTTGCAACCTCTACGAGCTGCCTACAAACCTTCGCCCAGCACCTTCGACAGCATGTCCACAAAGAAGTCCACACTCTGCCGCGACGTGACCATCGGCGGTTTGATCTTGAGGATGTTCAGGTAATCACCCGTCGGCTGCATGAAAATCCCCAACTCACGAAGGCGATCGCACAACGCCGTGGTTTCTTCGGTCGCCGGTTCAAGGGTTTCGCGATTGCGGACCAACTCCACGCCCAGATAGAAGCCGGAACCATGCACCGCTCCCACCAACGGATGCCGGTCGATCAGGGCTTCAAGACGTTCCTTGAAGTACCCGCCCACGACCTGGGCGTTTTCCCAGAGTTTTTCTTCTTCCATCACATCCAGCACCGCCATGCCGATCCGGCAACTGACCGGGCTGCCGCCAGCGGACGAGAAGAAATAACCCTCGGCCTCCAGCGCTTCGGCAATCTCCCGACGGGTAATGACGGCACCCAACGGCTGGCCGTTACCCATGCCTTTGGCCATGGTGATGATGTCGGGCACCACGCCCTGCTCTTCGAAACCCCAGAAAAATTTACCCATGCGGCCGTAACCGACCTGCACCTCATCGGCGATGCACACCCCACCCTGAGCACGGACCAGCGCATAGACCTGCTTCAAATAGCCCGGCGGTAGCGAGATGCCCCCGGCATTGCCGTACACCGGCTCGCAGATGAAACCGGCGAGTTGGCGTTTCTGCCCGGCGATTTTCGCCAGGTTGTGTTCGACGCTGCGCACATAGTCCGGCGCGCTGTCCGGGCCACGGAATTCGCCGCGATAGGTGTTCGGCGCGGTCACCGGGTGCACCCAATCAGGACGGCTGCTCAAGGCCTTGGGGTTGTCGGCAATCGAGGTCGAGACCGCATCCGCCGCCACCGACCAGCCGTGATACGCCTCCAGCACACTGAGCATGTCGCGGCCGCCGCTGTAGGCCCAGGCCAGGCGAATCGCCAGGTCATTGGCCTCGGTGCCGCTGTTGACCAGGAATACCCGGTCCATGTTGTCCGGTGCCAACTTCAACAAGCGCTCGGAAAACTCGGCAATCGCTGCGTAGTGAAAACGCGAGTTGGTATTGAGCAACGACCATTGACGGCCGGCGACGGCGGCCATGCGCGGATGACCATGACCCAATACCGCGACATTGTTGAGCATGTCGAGGTAGGAGCGGCCCTGCATGTCGATCAAATGATTGCGCCAGCCCCGCTCGATGCGCGGCGGGTCGACGTAATAATGCTTCTGGGATCGGGCGAAACTGGCATCGCGGCGGGCCAGCAAGGTTTGCGGGTCGAGTTCTTCTTCTGCATCGCAGGCCAGCCCCAGCAACGCCGCCGGTGACGGGCACAACGCTTGCCAGGCGGCAGCGCGCGAAGGTGTGCAAAACAACGGTGCGTCGAGCTGAGCACTGCGGCACAACTGTACGATCAACGCTCCGCTGACAGAGCCCAGCACCTGGCCTTTGACCAATGCTGCGCCCGCGTGCAACGACGGTGTCACACCCCACAGCCGTAAACTCTGTTGTGGACCATCCAGTTGCAGCACACCCACTGCCGGCTGGTGAACCGTTCCGGCAAACGGCGATTCGACCGCCGTGCCATGGGGCACTCGCAACTCGACATGCAGAGGGCAAGTGGCCGGTTCAGTGGCGCTGTCCGGTTGGGTGCGAGACAGACGATATTGCCCATAACGACTGGCCGCCAGACCATGAGCCGCAGCAGCTTCGGTCAACAGACGCTGGTCGATCCCCTCTTGCTCCCAGTTACCCGCTTCGAAATGCGGGCTGAGCACGCCCAGATCGATCAACGCAAACTCACGCCCCACCAGACTCGGCAACAAGGGCGCAAAGCTTTCGCTGCCGATGCTCGGCAGGCCTTGACCAACCGCAGCAAGAATCGCCGCCTCCATCAACGCCAGCGGCACCGATGTGGCCACGCGGAAAATTTCCCACTCATGGGTCAGGTTGTCGCGACTGTACTCGTTGCCCGGATCAATGCTGACCTGCTGTTCGCCACTCAGCACCAACACCACCGAACGCGCAACGATCAGCGGCCAGAGCGCCAGCAGTTCTTCATGTTGCAGCGGATTGATCGCGTGATAGGCCCGAACCGCCGGCAAGATGTAGAACGGATCGCCATCGGCATGGTGCAGCAGCGCGGCACAGGTCACCGACAGATCGGTGATCCGCCAGGTTCGGACCAGGTCGCCGAAATCGATGACACCCTGCAACTGCCATTGGCGCTGCGCATCTCGCTGCCAGACCACGTTGTCGTCGGTGATGTCCATGTGAATCGCCTGCACCGGCAGCTTATCCACCAAGGGCTGCAAATGGCGCTCGGCCTGCTCGGCCGCTTCAGCAATCAGCTTGCGTTGCTGATCATCCTTGATCACCGGCAGCAAATGCGCGATCAACGCGTTGGCGTGGCGGGCGTCCCATTGAAGGGTGCGCTCAAGGCCAGGATGGTCGAAGCCGGCCAGCGCCAGGTCCATCTCGCCGCAGAGCCGACCGAAACCGGCGACCACGGCCTGGCTCAGATGGTCGAGGTGCGTCAGGGACTGGCCGTCGATGTAATCGAGCAGACGTACATGCACTGCTTGACCGCCGACCTCCAGGGAGAGCAGGTCTTTACCATTTTTGGCCGGGATCACTCGCGGCACCTTCACGCCGGGATGTTCGACCAAGCGCTTGAGCCCTGCGTGCTGGGCTTGCAGCTCCAGCACCGAATAATCACCACGGCAGATTTTCAGGACGAAACGCCCCTGCTCGCTGTCGACGCGGTAGTTGAGATCCTGCTGGCTTCCAAGAGCCTGCAACCGTCCGCTCAGCCCGTAATGTTCTTCCAGCAACTCAAGCGCTTGCGCCGCGGACACTTGCGGGCTGGGCAGACTGGCGCGGTGAATCAACGTGGCGAGCGGCATACAACGACCCCTGAAATTTTATTAGGCGCTTATATCGCCACTGCCGGGTGCGATACGCAACCCCCCTTCCCTGATTGGCCCGAATCAATGCGTGAGCAACTCTCTTCACCGTCCCACTCGCACCTGCCGGCACTTTGCGTAAGAATGTCGCCCATCAACGCCTATTGCTGGAGAAACACCATGAATGTAGTCACCACCGACCTGCCAGGTGTTCTGATCATCGAGCCCAAGGTATTTGGTGATGAGCGCGGCTTCTTCTATGAAAGCTTCAACGCCAAGGCTTTCGAAGAAGCAACCGGCCTGAACACCCGATTCGTGCAGGACAACCATTCCCGCTCGCAAAAAGGCGTACTGCGCGGCTTGCACTACCAGCTGGAAAACACTCAGGGCAAACTGGTCCGCGTCACCGCCGGTGAAGTGCTGGACGTGGCCGTGGACATTCGCCGCAGCTCGCCGCATTTCGGCAAATGGGTCGCGGTGCGCCTGTCCGCCGACAACCATCGCCAGCTCTGGGTACCAGAAGGTTTTGCCCATGGTTTCGTGGTGCTGAGCGATTTCGCTGAATTCCTCTACAAAACCACCGACTACTACACCCCGTCGGCTGAACGCAGCATTCGCTGGGACGACCCGGACTTGGGCATCGACTGGCAGCTGGACGAGGCACCGCAGCTGTCCGCCAAGGATCAGGCCGCCGCGTTCTTCAAGGACGCTGAAGTCTTCTCCTGAATTGCCGTCTGAATTTTCAGCGCCAGCATGCACTTGATCCAGGATGCGCAGACTGCGCCCGCAAGCCTAGGGTCTGTTGAGGTTTGGTAGCGAACCGCGTTGCTACCAAACGTCAACAGACCCTAGGCATAATGCGTCTGTCCCCACAGGCGCTTGATGCTCATGACACCGACCCTCCCCCGCAGACCCCGCTGGCGCAGCCTGGCACTGCTTGCGTTGTGCCYGGCACCCTTGCTGTGGCCGCTGGAGCATCTGGCCGAGCGTTATTACCGCAGCGAGCTGGCCGGGCAGAACCGTCAGACCCTCGACCTCTACGTCGCCAACCTGTTGGGTACCCTGCACCGCTATGAAGTGCTGCCGCAGATTCTCGGCGACCTGCCCGCCCTGCGTGCGACGTTGGGCGCCCCCGACGAGGGCGTGATTCAAGGCAATGCCAATCGTCTGTTGAAACACATCAGTGCCCAGACCGGCGCCGAAGTCATGTACCTGATGGACACCACCGGCAAGACACTGGCGGCCTCCAACTGGGACAAACACGACAGCTTCGTCGGCCGCAATTTCTCTTTCCGTCCATATTTCAGTGAAGCCATGGCCGGGCGCCTGGGGCGCTTCTTTGGCCTGGGCACCACCTCGGCCAAGCGCGGTTACTTCTTCGCTGCGGCGGTACACGATCGTGAAAAAATCATCGGCGTGTTGGTGGTCAAGGTTGACCTCGATCACACCGAAAGCCTCTGGGGCAAAACCCCGGAACAACTGCTGGTCACCGACCACAACGGTGTGGTCATCCTCACATCGCGGCCAGAATGGCGTTTCCGCTCGACCCGTCCATTGAGTGATGAGGAGAACAAGGCCGTCGCCGCGATTCAACCCTATCCGACCCGCGATCCAAAGCCGTTGAGTCTCGACCCCAATGCCTGGCTGACCCAAACCCGGCAGATCGAAGAAACCGGCTGGAGTGTCAGTATCCTTGCTCCACGCACCCTGATCGACCGCCCCGTGCGCACAGTCGTGGCCATCGGCGGCGCAACGCTGCTGGTATTGATGCTGCTGCTTGGCCTGATGATGCAACGCCGACGCCATTACCTGGAGCGGATCGCCTTCGAAGCCAAGACCCGCCAGGAACTCGAAGGCCGGGTCGCCGAACGGACCAGCGACCTTGAGGGCCTCAACCGTCGACTGAAACAGGAAGTGCTGGAGCGCGAACACGCCCAGCAAGAACTGGTACGCGCTCAGGATGATCTGGTACAGGCCGGCAAGCTCTCGGCGCTGGGAACAATGTCGGCGAGTATCAGCCATGAACTCAACCAACCGCTGGCGGCCATCCGCAGCTACGCGGAAAACGCCGAAGTGCTGCTCGATCATCAGCGCACCGAGGATGCTCGCGGCAACCTCAAGCTGATCAGCGAGCTGACCGGGCGCATGGCGTCGATCATCGCCCACCTGCGCGCCTTCGCCCGACGTGATCGCCATGCCCCGGAAAGCGTGGCCCTGCAACCGGCGCTGGACGACGCCCTGGCGTTACTGGCCAAGCGTCGGCGCAGCATGGAAGTCGAGCTGATCCGCGACCTGCCGGCCGCCACCCTGTGGGTCGAGGCTGGAGAAACCCGTCTGCGCCAGGTACTCGGCAATCTGCTGGCCAATGCGCTCGATGCCCTGACGGAAAAAGGCCCGCCGCGTAAACTCTGGTTGAGTGCCCAATCCACCGCCGACGGCGTCACTCTGTACATTCGCGATAACGGCCCCGGGTTCTGCCTGGAAGCGCTGGGTCGTGCCGGCGAGCCCTTCTACACCACCAAGACCCGCACTCAGGGACTTGGGCTGGGGCTGGCGATCTGCGACACCCTGATGCGCGCCTTCGGTGGTGAACTGTCGTTCTCCAACCATAAGGAAGGCGGCGCCCTGATTACCCTGAAGCTGCGCGCAGGCGCGCCGGGTGTGAGCCTGCAACCGTCCGAGGACCGAAGTGCATGACCATCGACAACCGCATCCAGGTCGTGTTGATCGACGACGATCCCCACCTGCGTCAGGCCCTGAGCCAGACCCTGGACCTGGCCGGCCTGAAGATCCTGCCGCTTGCTGAAGCCAAGGGCCTGGCCGGGCAACTGGAACGCGACTGGCCAGGCGTGGTGGTCAGTGACATCCGCATGCCGGGCATGGACGGCCTCGAACTGCTGACCGAACTCCACGCCCAGGATCCGGAGCTGCCCGTGCTGCTGATCACCGGCCACGGCGATGTCCCCCTGGCGGTGCAGGCCATGCGCGCCGGGGCTTATGACTTTCTGGAAAAACCTTTCGCCAGTGACGCCCTGCTCGACAGCGTACGTCGCGCCCTGGCCCTGCGCCGTCTGGTACTGGACAACCGCAGCCTGCGGCTGGCCCTGAGCGATCGCAACGAACTGAGCGCCCGACTGGTCGGGCAATCGGCGCCGATGCTGCGCCTGCGCGAGCAGATCGGGGCACTGGCGGCGACCAAGGCTGACGTGCTGATTCTCGGTGAAACCGGTGCAGGCAAAGAAGTGGTGGCCCGCGCGCTGCACGACTTGTCGAGTCGGCGTAACGGCCCGTTCGTGGCAATCAACGCCGGGGCCCTGGCCGAGTCGGTGGTGGAAAGCGAGTTGTTCGGTCACGAACCCGGCGCGTTTACCGGCGCGCAAAAGCGCCGCATCGGCAAGTTCGAATTCGCCAACGGCGGCACGTTGTTCCTCGATGAAATCGAAAGCATGAGCCTGGACGTGCAGGTGAAATTGCTGCGCTTGCTGCAAGAGCGGGTCGTCGAACGCCTGGGCGGCAATCAGTTGATCCCGCTGGACATCCGCATCATCGCCGCGACCAAGGAAGACCTGCGGCAATCCGCCGATCAGGGGCGCTTCCGTGCCGACTTGTATTACCGCCTGAACGTTGCGCCGTTGCGCATTCCGCCGCTGCGCGAACGGGGCGAAGATGCGCTGGTGCTGTTCCAGCATTTCGCTGACGAAGCCAGCGCCCGCCACGGCTTGCCGCCCCACGAACTGCAACCGGGGCAACGGGCGCTGCTGCTGCGTCACAGCTGGCCAGGTAACGTGCGGGAACTGCAGAACGCCGCCGAGCGCTTTGCCCTGGGCCTGGAGCTGGCACTGGACAACAGCGCACCGGATGGCGGTGTCGGCACCACGGTTGAAGTGGTCAGCGGCGGCTTGAGCGAGCAAGTCGAGAACTTCGAGAAGAGCCTGATTGCCGCCGAACTGGCGCGCTCGCACAGCTCCGTGCGCAGCCTCGCCGAAGCGCTCGGCATTCCGCGCAAAACCCTGCACGACAAGCTGCGCAAGCATGGCCTGAACTTCGCCGATGGCGGCACCAGCAGCCATACCGACGACCTCGATTGAGCTACCGTAAAATCATCCCTATCAAACAAAAGGCCCGCGAATGAACCGCGACAGTCGTCACCTGGAATCGATCCTCTATCGCGACATCCCCCTCACGCGGGACATGGGCCTCAAAGTGCTCGACTGGCATGACCAACAACTGCGCCTGCATCTGCCGCTGGAGCCCAACGTCAATCACAAGAGCACCATGTTCGGTGGCAGCCTGTATTGCGGCGCGGTGCTGGCCGGCTGGGGCTGGCTGCATTTGCGTTTGCGTGAAGAAGGTATCGAAGACGGGCACATCGTGATTCAGGAAGGGCAGATCAACTACCCGCTGCCGGTCACCATGGACGCGACGGCGATCTGTCAGGCACCGAACCCGGCAGTGTGGAGGAAGTTCCTGGCGATGTATCGACGCTATGGGCGGGCGCGGTTGACGCTGCATTCGCGGATCGTGAATGCCGGGAGTGATGAGGATGCGGTGAGGTTTACCGGGCAATACGTCCTTCACCGGTAAAGCAAACGATCTTAAAAGATCGCAGCCTCGTTGCACTCGACAGCTCCTACAGAGAAGCGCGCCCCCTGTAGGAGCTGTCGAGTGAAACGAGGCTGCGATCTCTTGATCTTTACGCCCGAGCGAGCGCCAATAGTTTCTCCCGCCAAGCCGCTTTAGCCGGCAGCGCCAGGAAGAACTCATTCAGCAACGATTCCCGCGCCGGATAACAGAACGGCGCGCCGCTCAAATCCAGCACCTCACCGCCGGCGCCTTCCAGCACACCTTGAGCCGCGGCCGTGTCCCACTGCGAAGTCGGCGCCAATCGCGGATAACAATCCGCCGCCCCTTCCGCCAGTAGGCAAAACTTCAGTGAGCTGCCGATATTCGCCAGTTGCAGCTCGCCCAGACTGTCACTCAACCCCGCCAGTAAGCGCTCCTGCTCAGGGCTTGAATGCCGACGACTGGCGACCACCGTGAAGGCTTCACCCGCCGCCGGCACCTCGCGAACCTGGATCGGCATTGGCTCGGCGCCTTTATCGCCACGCCAGGCTCCCAACCTGTCACCGCCAACATAAAAACGCCCGCTGGTCGGCATCGACACCACGCCAAACACCACACGCCCCTGCTCGATCAGCGCAATGTTCACGGTGAACTCTTCGCTGCCGGAGATGAACTCCTTAGTGCCGTCCAGAGGGTCGACCAACCACCAACGCTGCCAGCCGGCACGCACGCTCTGGGGGATGTTGGCACAACTTCATGGCAGGAACACCCCACGCTGAGTCAACAGATCACGGGCCAGATACAGCGCCGCCAAGGCACGGCCCTCGGTGAATCGCGGGTTCTGCGCCAACGCCGACAATTCCCGCAGGTTGATCTTGTCCATCCCCATCGGCTCGGGCTCGTCACCCTCCAGGCGTTCTTCATACAAATCGGTGGCCAGCACCACTTGGATCTTCTGGCTCATGTAGCCGGGTGACAACGACAACTCGGTCAGGTGCTCCAGTTGCCGCGCGCCATACCCGGCCTCTTCCTTGAGCTCCCGCTCGGCCGCCGCCAACACGTCTTCGCCCGGCTCGATCAAGCCTTTGGGCAGGGACAATTCGTAGGCATCGGTGCCACCGCAGTATTCCTCCACCAACACGRCGTGGTCCGCGTCGAGCATCGCCACGATCATCACCGCACCATAACCAGCGCCTTTACCGACCAATCGCTCGTAAGTGCGTTCCACGCCATTGGAAAAGCGCAGTTTCAGCTCTTCGACACAGAATAATCGGCTGGTGGCGACGATCTCGCGGGCGAGTATGGTGGGTTTCTGGCGCATGAGAAGCTCCTTGGCGTGAACGCGTTACTATACCCGGCCTATCCTGATTGTTTACCTCGGATATCTTTTTTACCGCTGGAGAAGTTTTTTATGTCCCTGCTGCCCTGGCGCGACATCGATACCGTTCTGCTAGATATGGACGGCACGCTGCTGGACCTGCACTACGACAACCATTTCTGGCTGGAACACCTGCCAAAGCGTTATGCCGAGTTGCACGGGGTGAGCCTGGCCATGGCGGAGCTGGAATTGCAGCCACTGTTCGAGCGCCATGCCGGTCAGTTGCAGTGGTATTGCCTGGACTTCTGGAGCGCCGAACTGAAGTTGTCGGTGCGCGAACTGAAACTGGAAACCGCGCACCTGATCGCCTTGCGTCCGGATGCGGATACTTTTCTGGCCGCGATCAAACAGGCCGGCAAGCGCGTGGTACTGATCACCAACGCCCACCGCGACTCGTTGTCATTGAAACTGGAAAGAATTGAACTGGCGCCGTATTTCGAGCGCTTGATCAGCTCTCACGATTACGGTTTCGCCAAAGAAGACCCGCAGTTCTGGGATGCCTTGCAGGCCGATATCGGCTTCGACCCGGCACGCTGTCTGTTCATCGACGACACCCTGCCGATCCTGCGCAGCGCACGCAATTTCGGGGTGGCGCACCTGCTGGCCGTGAGCGAGCCGGACAGCCGCAAAGGGCCGAAGGACACGGCAGAGTTTGCGGCGGTGGGGGATTATCGGGAGCTCATCGCAGGGCTTTAGAGTCTGACGCGGTCGTTGTGGCGAGGGAGCTTGCTCCCGCTGGAGTGCGAAGCGCTCCCAATCTGGCTGAGTTCCTTCAGAAAGGTGCATTGGCCAGATTGCGACTGCTGCGCAGCCGAGCGGGACGGTGCGGCGATCCGACAAGCTCCCTCGCCACAGGTTTTGTATTATTCAGGAATCCGCAACACCTGCCCCGGATAGATCTTGTCCGGGTGCGAAAGCATTGGTTTGTTGGCTTCAAAGATTTTGTTGTACTTGTTCGCGTCGCCGTATGCCGCCTTGGAAATCGCGCTGAGGGTGTCGCCCTTTTTAACGGTGACGAACTGCGCTGCCTTGGCAACCGGCCCCGTTACGGTGATCTGGTCATCGACACTACCGACACCGGCAATATTGCCCACGGCCAACAGAATTTTCTCCTTCTCTTCCTGGCTTGCCACTTCACCGGTGACGGTGACTTTGTCGCCATCGATGGTCGCCTGAACATTCGGGTTACCCAAGCCGACCTTGCTGATGTGTGCCTTCAGCTGCTCGCTGGCGTTGGCATTGCCGGGTGTCAGCAGATCAATAAGTTTTTCACCTGCTTCTTTCACAAAGCTAAAAATACTCATGGTGCACGCTCCTTGGGATTTGGGTTCCAGACGCCCAAGACTAGACCAGTCGTTTGAAGACCGGCTCCCAGCCGACCAATGACCCAACCCCGCGCAGGCGGTAGAATCGCAAACCTTGCCGGCGCCCTGGAGCGAAGATGGACATCAAGCAGCTGAAATTCCTCATCGCTCTCGACGAAACCCGACACTTCGGCCAGGCCGCCGCGCGCTGTCACATCACTCAGCCGACCTTGTCCATGCGCCTGCGCAGCCTTGAGGAAGAACTCGAGCTGCCGCTGGTCAATCGCGGCCAACGCTTCGAAGGTTTCACGGCGCCGGGTGAGCGCGTGCTGGCATGGGCGCGTACGGTGCTGGCGGCCTACGACGGTTTGCAGGCCGAAGCGGCGGCCTGTCGCGGCAACCTCGTGGGTACGTTGCGTCTGGGGGTGGTGCCGCTGTCGAGTTTCGACCCGGTGCCGCTGATGCAACGCCTGCATGCCGCACACCCGAACCTGCGGTTCGAACTCTCGGCCCTGAGTTCCGAACAGATCCTTGAACAACTGGCGAATAACCGTCTCGACCTCGGCGTATCGTACCTGGAGCATCTGGACGGCGAGCGCTTCGACTCCCTGGCGTTCAGCGAAACCCGCATGGGCCTGCTCTACGATCAACGCTTCTTCAGTTTCGGCGAGGTGCCGCTGAGCTGGGAGTCGCTGATCGAACTGCCCATGGGCATGCTCACCAGCGGCATGCACTTTCGCCAGTCCATCGACCATAACTTCCACAGCCGTGGCCTGACCCCACAACCGTTGCTGCAAACCGATGCAGTCCACCAATTGTTACAAGCGGTACACGGTGGCCTGTGCTGTGCGGTGATGCCGCTGAACAGCGGCCTCGAAAACCTCACCGATCACTTGCGCCTGCAACCCATCGAAAGCGCCCAGACCCTCGCCCGGCTGGGGCTGATCATGCGTCGCAGCGCTCCGCGTTCGGCCTTGGCAGAAGCCTGTTTTGCGATCTATCAGAAATCACTGACAGACTCTTGATCGACGCCATCTATCGGTAGATCAGTAATAGCGATTAGACGCGACATGTTGACGCGCCTAGGCTTAAAGCTGACCAAACCGTCGGTGATGCCTAATGAACGCCAAGCGCCCCGGCTGCGCGGCGCCCGCTCTCGAAACGCCCGCGCCCGCCGCAAGCCAGACATACAGTTACTGCAACCTCGAATACTCCGAATCATCCAGCACCGCGCTGGCTGAGGAAGTCGCGTTGGCGATCGCCTACAACGGCATCAGCCAGGCCGTCATGCTGGTGACGCCGACGGACCTTGAAGACTTCATCGTCGGCTTCAGCCTCGGCAGCGGCATCATCGAAGACGCTTCAGACATCTATGACCTGCAACTCAGCGGCTCGGGTTCGGCGCAATACGCGCAAGTGACCATCGCCAACCGCGCCTTCTGGAACCTCAAGCAGCAGCGCCGGCAACTGGCCGGCACCAGCGGTTGCGGGCTCTGTGGCGTGGAAGCGGTGGAGCAAGCGCTGCCCGATCTCAAGGTGCTGCCCGGCGCCCCGCTGCCCCCGGCCGAATGGCTGGACGGCCTGCGCCATCGCATCGGCGAATTCCAGCCTTTGGGCCAGCATTGCGGCGCGGTGCATGCGGCGGTGTTCATGAATGGCAAAGGCGAATTGCTGCTGGGCCGTGAAGACATCGGCCGACACAACGCCCTCGACAAGCTGATTGGCGGGTTGATCCGCCAGAAAATCCCGACCACCGATGGTCTGGCGATTGTCACCAGCCGTTGCAGCCTCGAATTGATCCAGAAAGTTTTACGCGCCGGCATCCAGACCCTGGTCAGCCTGTCATCGCCCACGGGCCTGGCCGTGCAATGGGCCCGTCGACACAACCTCAATCTCATCCACCTACCTCAGAAAAGTGCACCAAGGGTCTACRGCCCTGCGTTGGAGAATCAAGCGTGAGTCAACACCAACAAGCCGACCAGAAACCTGTTCCACGTTACAAGCCCTATAAGGGTGCGGCCGGTGGCTGGGGCGCGCTGGCCAGCGTCGCCCGGGCCTGGCTGACCAGCGACAACGCGTTGAAAAATCTGCGCATGATGCTCAAGACCAACAAGAACGGCGGGTTCGACTGCCCCGGTTGCGCCTGGGGCGATTCCCAGGAAGGCGGCATGGTGATGTTCTGCGAGAACGGCGCCAAAGCAGTGAACTGGGAAGCGACCAAACGGCGTGTCGATGGCGCGTTTTTCGCCAAGCACAGCGTTAGCTCGTTGCTGGAACAAAGTGATTATTGGCTCGAGTACCAGGGCCGTCTGACCGAGCCGCTGAGCTACGACGCCGAAACCGATCGTTACAAACCGATCAGCTGGGAAGCCGCATTCGCCCTGATCGGCAAACACCTGCAAGGGCTGTCGAGCCCGAATCAGGCCGAGTTCTACACCTCGGGCCGTGCCAGCAACGAAGCGGCGTTCCTCTATCAATTGTTCGTGCGCGCCTATGGCACCAACAATTTCCCCGACTGCTCGAACATGTGCCACGAAGCCAGCGGTGTGGCATTGGCCCAAAGCGTCGGAGTCGGCAAAGGCACGGTGACCTTCGACGATTTCGAACATGCAGATGCAATTTTTGTCTGGGGCCAAAACCCTGGCACCAACCACCCGCGGATGCTCGAGCCACTGCGCGAAGCGGTGAAACGCGGTGCGCAGGTGGTGTGCATCAACCCGCTGAAAGAGCGCGGCCTGGAACGCTTCCAGCACCCGCAACACCCGATCGAAATGCTCACCAACGGCGACAAACCGACCAACACCGCGTACTTCCGTCCGGCATTGGGCGGCGACATGGCGATCATGCGCGGCATGGCCAAGTACCTGCTGCAATGGGAGCGCGATGCGCAGAAGGCGGGTGAGCCTGCGGTATTCGACCACGACTTCCTCAATGAACACAGCGTCAATGTTCTGGAATACCTCGGCATCGTCGACGACACCCCGTGGGAGCAGATCGTCGAGCAATCCGGCCTGCCCCTGGTGGAAATCGAGCAAGCGGCGCGCATGTACGCCAAAGGCAAGAACGTGATCATGTGCTGGGCGATGGGCATCACCCAGCATCGCCATTCGGTGGCGACCATCCAGGAAATCGCCAACCTGATGCTGCTGCGCGGCAACATCGGCCGGCCGGGTGCCGGTCTGTGCCCGGTGCGCGGCCACAGTAACGTGCAGGGCGACCGGACAATGGGCATCAACGAACGCCCGCCGGCGGCGTTCCTCGACTCCCTGGAGCGGCGCTTCCAGTTCAAGGTGCCACGCGAAAACGGCCACAACGTGATCGAGGCGATTCACGCGATGGCCGAAGGCCGTTCGAAAGTCTTCATCGGCCTGGGCGGCAACTTTGCCCAAGCCACCCCGGACAGCCCACGGACCTTCCAGGCCCTGAGCAACTGCGACCTGACCGTGCAGATCAGCACCAAGCTCAACCGCAGCCATTTGATCCACGGTAAAGACGCGCTGATCCTGCCGTGCCTGGGCCGCACCGATATCGATATCCAGACCGAAGGCGCCCAAGCGGTGACCGTGGAAGACTCCTTCAGCATGGTCCACGCCTCCAACGGTCAGTTGCAACCGTTGTCGAACCTGATGCGCTCGGAGCCTGCAATCATCGCTGGTATCGCCGCCGCGACCCTGGGCAGCAAACCGGTGGACTGGAACTGGCTGGTGGCTGATTACAGCCGCATCCGCGACCTGATCGCCGACACCATCCCGGGCTTTCGGGACTTCAACGAGAAAGTCCAGAACCCCGGCGGTTTCTACTTGGGCAGCAGTGCCGGCGCACGTCGCTGGAATACCCCATCAGGTCGGGCCAATTTCCGTCCGAACATCCTGCCCAAAGACCTGGTGCACGAACGCACCCGCGCCACCGGCGTACTGCCGGACCTGATCATGCAGTCGATGCGCTCCCACGATCAGTACAACACCACCATTTATGGTCTTGATGATCGTTATCGCGGGGTGAAAGGTCAGCGGGATGTGTTGTTCGTCAATGAAGCCGACATCATTCGCCTGGGCTTCAAACCGGGGCAAAAGGCTGACATCGTATCGATCTGGGATGATGGCCGTGAGCGGCGGGTCAAGGGTTTTACCCTGCTGGCGTTTGATATTCCTGCCGGGCAGGCGGCTGCATACTATCCGGAAGTGAACCCGCTGGTGCCGTTGGAAAGCACCGGGGATGGCAGCCATACGCCGACGTCGAAATTTGTGGCGATCCGGCTGGAAGCGGCGAGTGAGACTGGGTTGATCATGGCCAAGTCAGCTTGACGCAGCGATGGCGGTAGCCCACTCAACAAACTCTTCCGATCCATACTTTCCAATCGCCCACAAAAAAGGCCGTTTTCATATGAAAACGGCCTTTGAGAAGTAGCTAAAGACTGGCGAAAAACACTTAAGTTCCGCCCAAAAAACAGCAACTTATAGAAATGTGCTCAAGTCGTGTTATTCGTCGGATTTCTATTGTCACAACCATGACACAGCCTCAGGATCGCGCCGTCATCCCCTTGAGGTTCCTCTATGAAGTTCTCCTCGATTCTCTTGTTGTCCCTTGGCCTGGTCAGTGGCTTCGCGTCTGCTGGCGGCACCACCGAAGCAGGTGTGGGCGGCGCATTGGGCGGGGTTCTTGGCTCGGTCGTCGGTCAATCACTAGGCGGCAGTACAGGTTCAACCATTGGCGCGGCCCTGGGCGGCGCGGGTGGTAGCGCAGTTGGCGCAGACAGACGCAGCCGTGGCGAAGCCGCCATTGGCGGTGCGTTGGGCGCAGCTGGCGGTAACGTGGTCGGCCGCAGCATGGGCGGCACCACCGGTAGCCTGATCGGTTCCGCAGCAGGCGGCGGCCTCGGTGGCGCGCTGGGTAACCATATGGGCAACAGCAGCAATGACGACGATGATCGTCGTTCCTATCGTCGTGGTTATGACGATGATGATCGTCGCTACTACCGTGGTCACCCGGGTCGCGGCCATGCGTACGGGCATCGCAAGCATCACCATCGCTATCGCGATGACGACTGAGGCTTGAATCGCCTCGTCGACCGTTAGATCGAAAAATCGCAGCCCTCGGGCTGCGATTTTTTTTGCCCTCAGATCGCCAGTCGCTCCAACGCCCCGCGCAACCCGGCAGGAATCGCCACCGGCTGATTCGACAGCCGATCGACGAATACATGCACGAAGCGCCCTGCCGCGCAGGCCTCATCTTCTCCAGCCTTGAACACCGCCAGCTCGTACTGCACCGAACTGCTGCCCAACTTGCCGACCCGCAGGCCAATCTCGATCCGATCCGGGAAGGCGATAGACGCGAAGTAATCGCAGGCCGAACTCACCACAAAACCCACCACCTCACCGTCATGGATATCCAGGCCGCCGACTTCGATCAGGTAGGTGTTCACCGCCGTATCGAAAAAACTGTAGTAGGTGACGTTATTGACATGACCGTAGGCGTCATTGTCATGCCAGCGGGTGGTGATGGGCTGGAAATGGGGGTAGTCGGTGCGATGGGGCATCGGGTTGGACATCAGCGTCGGTTCCTGGAGTTGGATGGCCAGTTTAAGGTGAAACTGCGAAGGCGCTGTCACAGGCACTACCTAAATCACATGTCGGTAAACCCTCTGCCCTGCGCCGCCAACTCCCCAATCAACCGTGCCGGGGCCCAGTGATCCCCCTGTTTGGTCTCAAGCTGCAACAACCGCAGATGAATATCGTCCAGCCCTTGCTGATCCGCCCAGGCCATCGGCCCGCCCTTGTCCGCCGGGAAACCATAACCGTTGAGGTACACCAGATCGATGTCGTGCGCCGACGCCGCAATGCCTTCCTGAAGGATCTTCGCCCCTTCATTGACCAGTGCCAGCAAGCTGCGCTCAAGAATCTCCTCTGGCCCTATCTCACGCCGCTGGAACCCCAACCCTTCGCTGATTTCCAGCACCAGCGCATCGACTTCCACATCGTGCTCAGCCTGACGACTGCCCGGTTCGTAATGGTAATACCCGTCGCCGCTCTTCTGACCGAAACGCCCGAGCTCGCACAAACGATTGTCCACCTGAACCTCCGGCGCATCCTGGCCCTTGCCAGCCAGCTCCCGCGCGCGCCACTCCAGGTCAATGCCGACCACGTCATACATGCGGAACGGCCCCATGGCGAAACCAAAACCTTGCAGCGCCGCATCCACCTGATAAGGCAACGCCCCCTCCAGCAGCATCTTGCGCGCTTCGAGCACGTACGGATGCAGCATGCGGTTGCCGATGAAACCGTGACAGTTGCCCGAGACCACGCTGACCTTGCCCATGCGCTGGCCCAGTGCCAGGGCTGCATCAAGCACCGCCGGAGCGGTCTGGGCGCCGCGTACGATCTCCAGCAACTTCATGATGTGCGCCGGACTGAAGAAGTGCAGGCCCAGGACCTGCTGCGGGCGACGAGTGGCGGCGGCGATGGCGTCGATATCCAGCGCCGAGGTATTGCTGGCCAGAATCGCTTCAGGTTTGAGCAGGCCGTCGAGTTCGCGGAAGATTTTCTGCTTCAGCTCGAGGTTTTCGTAGACAGCTTCGATAACCAGATCAACATCGCGGATCGCCGCGTAATCGGCAGCCGCCGTTACCCGTGCAATGCGCGCATCCGCCTCGGTCTGATCGATCCGCCCCTGACGCACGTTGTGGGCGTAAGTGTCAGCCACGCTGGCCAGCGCCTGCTCAAGCATCTGCGGATTGTTATCGACCCACTGCACCGGCACCCCGGCGTTGGCCAGGCACATGACAATGCCCCGGCCCATGGTGCCCGCG
Source organism: Pseudomonas sp. 05N434 (assembly GCF_056396965.1). Taxonomy (NCBI): domain Bacteria; kingdom Pseudomonadati; phylum Pseudomonadota; class Gammaproteobacteria; order Pseudomonadales; family Pseudomonadaceae; genus Pseudomonas; species Pseudomonas sp. 05N434. The sequence goes on along the minus strand of NZ_JBFTMK010000062.1, from coordinate 6,960 downwards.
CCAATCACGGCAGCGCGCTGAATATCGAACGATGTCTGGCTCATGGTTGTTGTTCTCTTATTGGCGATCCAAAGACAGTCCTCACCATAGTCAGCCGATGCGTGTTTTTGAAGTTTATTCCTGTGATGGGCGACATTCAGCGGATGGATGCGTCCCGATCCCGCAGGTTAGAGGTTCGCCTCAGCCCACGTCCGGACCTCGCCATACGGATACTCCTCCAGCGCCGCAAACCCCGGAATCGACCGTGCCTTGAGCCTGGTAAACAACGGCACGCTGATCCCGCACAAAAACCGCGTCACGCGTTCCGCCGATGGAGCACTCCCCGTGTGCTGCTGGTGCCTGTGGATAAAATCACCGCACAGCGCCTCGAAATTTTTATCCACAAGCGCCGGCAATTCCGGTGGTTCGGGTAATCGCGCTACGTGGCCGTGACACACCGAACAATGCCCGCATCGCCGTGGCGCGTTTTCGTCGCCGAAGTACTCGGCCAGGCGATAGCCCAGGCAGTGGTCGGTGGCGAACAGATCCAGCATGGCGTGAATCCGCGAAATCTCGGTGCGTTCGTGCCGGGTGAAGTAGGTGTGCAATTCGGCGCTCAAGGCCTGGGAATCGAAGTCGGCTTGCAGCAGGCTATAGACCTCCGTCATCTGCTTGCTTTCAAGCTCCACCCAGCCCTTTTCCTGGAAGTAATCCAGCGCCTTGACCACTCGACTGCGCTCGGCGGAATGCTGCTGATACAGTGCGTCGAAATTCACCGTGGCCCAGGTCCGTGCGCGACTGGAAGTCTGGATGATCGCCGAGACGAAGTCCCTGCGCTCACCCTCGAAACGGGCCAGCAACGCTTCCGGCTCCTGCAAATACTTGAAGCGGTATTCGGCGTAATAGGCATAGCGTGGAGCGATCAGCCCACGCAACTCCAGCTGTACCAGCAAGGTCTTGAGCGGCAACTGGCGGATGTTGCTCTGATCGGCCAAAGGCCCCAGCAGAAACTCCCACTGCCCCTCGGGCGCTGCGGCTTGCAACTCGTCGAGCACACAACGAATGCCGTCCCGCTCCGGTGTGTCGCCGTAGACGAAATTCTCCAGCACATTGAGGCTGTCGCGGTTGGCCAGCACCAGGCAATCGGACGGCTGCCCGTCACGCCCGGCGCGGCCGATTTCCTGGCTGTAGTTTTCGATGGATTTGGGCAGGTCGAAATGCACCACGTTGCGGATATCGCTTTTGTCGATGCCCATGCCGAAGGCAATGGTGGCGACGATGCAATTGGACTGCCCGCCCATGAACCGGCGCTGAATCGCTTCCCGTTGCTCGTGGGGCAAACCGGCGTGATAGGCCTCGGCCTGTATGCCGTTGCGCGCCAGATGTTCGGCGATGTGCTCAGCGGTTTTTTGCAGAGTGACGTAGACAATGCTGGGCTGGCCGGGACGCTGGCTCATCCACTCGACCAGGCGGCGGCGCTTGTCCTGGCCACGCACCGGTTCCACCAACAGATTGAGATTGGGCCGGTAGAAACCGGTGGTCACCACATCCTCAGGCGCAATGGCGAACCGGGCCTCCATGTCGGCGATCACCTTGGGTGTCGCGGTGGCCGTCAGCAGCAGCGCCTGAGGGATGTTGAACTGGCGCTGATAGTCCGGCAGCTTGAGGTAGTCGGGGCGGAAGTTGTGACCCCACTCGGAGATGCAGTGGGCCTCGTCCACCACCAACAGCGAGATCGGCACCTGCTGCAGAAAATGGCGGAAACGCTCGTTCTTCAGGCGCTCCACGGAAATCATCAGAATCTTCAATTCGCCTGACTTGGCCCGGGCCATCACATCGCTGGCGTCATCGCGACTCTGGGCCGAATCGATACTTCCCGCCGCAATGCCGTGGCGCTGCAAGAACGCCAACTGATCCTGCATCAACGCCAGCAGAGGCGAGACCACCAGCGTCAGGTGCGGCAGCAGGATGGCCGGTAACTGATAGCACAGGGATTTGCCCGAGCCGGTAGGGAAAATCGCCGCCGCCGAACGTCCGGCCAGTACCGCGCTGACCGCTGCCTCCTGGCCGGGCCGAAACTGTGGATAACCGAAAACCTGTTCCAGGGTGTTGTGCATAAGCTGTCACTCCGTTGACCGCTGCGAAGCCCAAAGCCTAGCCGGCGAACGCCGCGAGTCGAGAAAAGGTCGGGGGCAAAAACGATACGGGATGATACAGCGTCAACCCATCGATTCCTTCGCCACAGATTGAAACAAACGAGGCACTTTGCCCCCTGACATCAGCCCCCTGTCAGCCGGTAAGGTGCGCCCCGAGAAAACCATTATCCGCGAAGTTTTCATCAAGGCAGGACGCCTGCACGCGGATCCTCACAAAGGAACAATCATGCCTGACACTCTGTTTTTTCCAGTCGCCCTTATCTTTGCATCCCTGCTGCTGAACGGGTGCATGAAGCTCCCTGACGACCCCCTCTACGCTGCGCCCACAACGCTGGACAGTGCCTCACAGACTTAGTCGTCGATCGACTGACCTCGGGTAGCTACGGCACCAATACCGCCACCCGCAACTGCTCATCCAGCGCCTGTTCATGAAATACCCGGCTCTTGCTCGCCCACGTCGCATAAGCCGGGCTTATTTCCCCCGTAAACGCCGCCGCCAGCTGACGCAAATCGGCGACCCTGCGCACACGAGGACAGAAGAGTTGGTCCTCGCAGTTCTGACTGGCACTGCGATAGGTGATCAGCAACCGATCCCACAACCCGTCACGCACTTGCCTGACCGACTTGAGCTTCACAGCCCGCACGCCCAGTCGCTGTTTCAGCCCCTGTTCATCCAACGCTTCGCTGGCCAGCAGCGCCTTGCCCACCATCAACACCTCGGCGCGAGATGCGGTATCGATGTCCGCTTGGGTGGTCAGCGCATCCGGCCAACCGGTTCGCTCCATGTTGGCGAGCACGAGCGAATGACCGACGTCAGCAGCACCCGCTATCCGAGAAACAGCGGCCCACAATAATAAAATCGAGGCCACACGTAGCCACTGCATACCTAATTCCCTTTAAGAGTTGACTCAGACGCTTCGAAACGTCCTACACATTCTGGCGCGCACCCTCCAGAGGCTGGATGCGTTAAGCCTGACAATCCCGTAGGAATATCGACCACCAAGGGAAAAGCTTAAAAAATAGTCGAGGGATGCGTAGGCAAAGGGCGATAACACCGGTAAATCCCCTACAAAACCTGTCCACTTGCACCACCTTGCGACGCCTCGCTGTGGCCCTCTATAGTTTTCGACGCGGCTGAAAACACTGTGTCGGCCCGCCGGCGAGACTGCCCGACTTCCCACAGGACTGACTTCGATGAACACGCGCCACTCGTTAACAGACCGCTATCGCCCGCTCAAAACCAGCTACAGCAATACCCCCGTGTTGGTCATCGACACCGAGGCCGATCCCCACGAAATCCTCGATGCCGCCCGACAACGCATCCGCGCCGCTGGCGACCTGCTCGAAACACTCTATTGCCTGTGCTTCAAACAGGCCGACGCGAAAGACATTCCCAATATCGTCAACGCGTTGTACCTGCTGACCCAGGATGGCAATGAACTACTCGAAATCGCCCGGCAACGCCTGCCGAAAACCACAGCGGTTTGAGACCCTGACCACGATCCCCTGTAGGAGCGAGGCTTGYCCGCGAAGAACGATAACGCGGTGTGTCTGATGAAAAACACAGACAAAGCGGCCTGCGACGCATGGTTCAGAGCACAAGTACAAGCCAGCCTCGACGACCCTCGCCCCAGCATTCCAGATGGAGAAGCCAAACACCTGATGGCAATCAAACGAGACAAACTGCAAAAGAGATAAGTCCGTAGGCAACGCCCTATCAACGCTTCGTCCCGGTCCTACAACCGAAGACACCYTGTCGCCTATCGCTGCCCGGTGGCTCAAACCTATAGTCGTGACTGTCGCTGCCAAATCAGCGACTCGGGCTTGGTCACCCGAATGGCTCATATCTACGCGTCCGTTATATGCTGCCGGCACTTCAAGTGCCTGCACGCTATATGGTGGCTGTGTTTGGGACGCCCTCGGGCGTGCCGGGATGTGAGCCTCATCGGTTGACCCCCCGTAATGATCCTCGCCCCCAACTTCCCCGACGACCACGCCATGCACCTGCTCATGCAGTTGCTGCACGAAGAACTCGGCCTGCCCGAACGCAAAACCATCAGTCTCACCACCTCGATCAACTTTGACCTGGGTTGCGATGGCGCTGATGCGCGGCAGCTGATGGAAGCGCTGGAGGAACAGTTCGCCATCGATTTCGTCGACTACGACGCATATCGGTATTTTCAACCGGAAGGGTTTGATGTGTTTCTCAAGCGCCGAGCGAAGGGTCGTGGCGACAAAGTGCCGCTGACTATTGGGATGCTCTACAAAGCAGTCAAGAAACAACGGTGGGATACGCAGGAAGTGGAAGGGGTCGAGGGGATCTGATCAACAGAAGTGGAATTATTCTGGCTGTTTAGCGTGTTTACTGCGGGAATATTGCCAGTTTTGCCTCAAGGGAACTGAATCAGCGCTCACAAAAAAGCCGCCCCAAAGGGCGGCTTTCTCATTGCATCAGACCAACTCTTACAACTTCGGCCCAGCAGCCTTGATCGCGTCGCTCACGTCGAACTTCTTGAAGTTCTCGACAAACAACCCGGCCAGTGCTTTAGCAGCTTCATCGTAAGCAGCCTTGTCAGCCCAGGTGTTACGTGGGTTCAGCAGGCCAGTCTCAACGCCCGGCACAGCCAATGGCACGTCAAGGTTGATGGTGTCCAGGTGCTCAGTCTCGGCACCGATCAACGCGCCGCTCTGGATCGCTGCGATCACGCCGCGGGTGGTCGGGATGTTGAAGCGTTTGCCGACGCCGTAGCCGCCGCCGGTCCAGCCGGTGTTGACCAGGTAAACCTTGGAGCCGAAGCCGCGGATGCGCTTGATCAGCAGTTCTGCGTATTCGCCAGCCGGACGCGGGAAGAACGGTGCGCCGAAGCAGGTGGAGAAGGTCGACTTGATGCCGCTGCCGGAACCCATTTCGGTCGAGCCCACCAGTGCGGTGTAGCCGGACAGGAAGTGGTAGGCCGCTTGTTCTTCATTGAGGATCGACACTGGCGGCAGCACGCCGGTCAGGTCGCAGGTCAGGAAGATCACTGCGTTTGGCTCGCCGCCCAGGTTCTTCTCGGAACGCTTGGCTACGTGCTCCAGCGGGTAGGCGGCGCGGCTGTTCTGGGTCAGGCTGACATCGGTGTAGTCGGCGTGCTTGGCGTCGTCGATAACAACGTTTTCCAGGACTGCGCCGTGTTTGATGGCTTTCCAGATGACCGGCTCGTTCTTCTCGGACAGGTCGATGCATTTGGCATAGCAACCGCCTTCGATGTTGAACACCACGCCTTCGCCCCAGCCGTGTTCGTCGTCACCGATCAGGTAACGGCTTTCGTCGGCGGACAGGGTGGTCTTGCCGGTGCCGGACAGACCGAAGAACAGGGTCACGTCGCCCGCTTCGCCGATGTTGGCGGCGCAGTGCATTGGCAGCACGTCGGCGGCCGGCAGCAGGAAGTTCTGCACCGAGAACATGGCTTTCTTCATTTCACCGGCGTAGCGCATGCCGGCGAGCAGCACTTTTTTCTGCGCGAAGTTGATGATCACGCAACCGTCGGAGTTGGTGCCGTCACGCTCTGGCACGCACTCGAAGTTGGCGACGTTCAGAACTTGCCACTCTTCACGACCGGCCGGGTTGTACTGGGCCGGGTTGATGAACAGGCAACGACCGAACAGGTTCTGCCAGGCAGTCTGGGTAGTCATTTTCACGGCCAGGTAGTGCTCTTCAGCCGAACCTACGTGCACGTGGGAAACGAAATGCTCTTGCGCGTTGTTGAACGCCTCGACGCGAGCCCACAGGGCATCGAACTTGTCGGCCGGGAACTTGCGGTTGATCGGGCCCCAGGCAATGGCGTCCTGAGTAGTCGGCTCTTCAACGATGAAACGATCGACTGGCGAACGGCCGGTACGGTGACCGGTGCGAACAACCAGCGCGCCGGTATCGGCAAGCTCGCCTTCACCGCGATTCAGGGCTTGTTTAACCAGATCATCAACACTCAGATCGGTGTACACGGCGTTATTGGCTTGCGTCATGAGGTTCCCCGTCGGCCAGTGGCCGAGTGCTCCAAACGTTTTGTAGTAGAAAGTCGTGCACTACTACCGCGAAAAAAGTGGGCCGGATTATGCCAGAAAAGCCCAAAAAGTGTAGGGCCCTCCCGTCAGAACGGCGTTATTCCGGCGCAAAGCAGTGAATTTACCTGCGCTGAAGCGTTTTAGTGACGGGTATCTGACGGCGTATCAACCCCTGCTCCGGCGAATAATTGAGTGATATCGGCCGCGTCGAACAGGTAGCGCTCGTTGCAAAACTGGCAATCGACCTCGATGCTGCCGCCATGTTCGACGACCAGCCTCTGAGCATCTTCCAGACCCAGACTGACCAACGCATTGCCCGAGCGTTCCCGAGAGCAACTGCAATGGAAGCGCAGTTTCTGCACATCGAACAGACGCACTTGCTCTTCGTGGTACAGGCGATGGAGCACGGTTTCGTTGTCCAGGCTCAGCAATTCGTCGGCGGTCAGGGTGCTGGCCAGGGCGGTGATGTGCTGCCAACTGGCGGCGCGATCTTCTTCATCTTTCAGACGGTCGGCAGGCAATTGCTGCAACAGCAGGCCACGGGCACGACGGCCGTCGGCGTACAGCTTGAAGCGGGTGCCAACCTGCTGCGACATGACGAAATAGTTGGTGAAGCAATCGGACAGGGTTTCACCGTCGAGATCGACGATACCCTGATAGCGCTGGCCTTGAGTCGGGTCGACAGTCAGCGCCAACACGCCATTGGGCATCAGGTCGGCGAGCGTCGCATCGGGCGCGATCTGCTCGGCGTCGTAGCGGGCCAGGCCGCGAATTTCGCGCT
>NZ_JBFTMK010000061.1:0-13281 GCF_056396965.1 Pseudomonas sp. 05N434 | reverse complement strand
CTTCCAGTTCCAGGCTGCGGGCCATGGCGACGATGGCGCGAATGATTTCGGCATCGTTGGGGTCGGTGGTGGCGTCGCGGACGAATGACTGGTCGATTTTCAGGGTGTCGACCGGCAGGCGCTTGAGGTAGGTCAGCGAGGAGTAACCGGTACCGAAATCGTCCATGGCAAAGCTCACGCCGAGTTTTTTCAGGCGTCGCATTTTGCTGATGGTGTCGTCCAGGTTCTGGATGACGATGCCTTCGGTGATTTCCAGTTTCAGCAACGAGCAGGGCAGGTCGTGGCTGCCGAGGCTGTGCTCGATGCGTTCGACGAAGTCGTTCTGACGGAATTGCCGCGGGCTGATATTCACGCACAGGCTGAAATTGAGCGGGTCGATCAGGCCTTTRGCGATCAGGCGTTTGAAGGCCGCACAAGCTTCGTCGAGGATCCATGTGCCGACTTCCAGAATCAGCCCGCTGTCTTCCAGCACCTTGATGAACTCGGTCGGCGATTGCGCGCCCAGTTGCGGATGGTGCCAGCGCACCAGGGCTTCGGCGCCGGTAATGCGGTTGTTGCGGGCGTCCACCTGAGGCTGGTATTGCACGCTGAACTCACCCCGGGAAAGGGCCAGGCGCAGGTCGGTTTCCATGCGCAGGCGTTCGCTGGCGGCCTTCTGCATGGTGTTGTGATACATCTGCGTGGTGTTGCGGCCCGAGTCCTTGGCGCGGTAGAGGGCGATATCGGCGCGCTTGAGCAGGTCGGTCGGGGTCGAGCCGTGGTCGGGGATCAGCGCGATGCCGATGCTCGGCGTCACTTGCAGGCGCTGTCCATCGAGAAACATCGGTTCGGACAGCAATTCGCGCAAGGTATCCGCCAGTTCCCGGACTTGAGCGCTGACGTCGGTGCGCGAGCCTTCCAGGCCACTGAGCAGCACCACGAACTCATCGCCGCCCAGGCGTGCGACGGTGTCTTCCATGCGTACGCTGGCTTCAAGGCGCGCGGTGATGATTTTCAGCACCGTATCGCCCACCGGGTGGCCGAGGGAGTCGTTGATGTGCTTGAAGTGGTCGAGGTCGAGGAACATCAGGGCGCCACGCAAGTTGTGGCGCTTGAGCAGGGCGATCTGCTGGCTCAGGCGGTCCATCAACAGCGCGCGGTTCGGCAGGTTGGTCAGCGGGTCGTGGTAGGCCAGGTGACGGATCTGCGCTTCGGCATTTTTCAGCAGGCTGACGTCCCGGGCGGTCAGCAGCAGGCAGGCGGTTTCGTTGAGGGTGATCGGTTCCACCGAGACTTCGACGGTCAGCAACTCGCCGCGCTTGTTGCGCCCGAGCATTTCCAGGTGGTGAACCCGGCCCTTGATCTGTAGTTCGGCCAGCAACGCCGAGCGTTGTTTCTCCTCGGCCCAGATGCCGACCTGATACACCGTGCGGCCCACCACTTCATCGGCACGGTAGCCGGTCAGGCGGCAGAAGCCGTCGTTAACCTCCAGATAGCGTCCAGTGTCGCGCTCGGTAATGGTGATGGCGTCGGGGCTTGAGTGGAAGGCCTTGGCGAACTTCTCTTCGCTGGCCTTGAGCGCCGCTTCCGAGCGTTGCTGTTGGGTGATGTCGCGCAGGGTGGTGACGATGCACGGCTGGTCGCCGACGCTGATCTGGCGGCTGGAGATCACGCAGGTCAGGGATTGCCCGTCCTTGTGTTGAACGATGATCGCCACATTGTTCAGGCCCTGTTCGCGGATGACCCGCTCGATCCTTTGCAGGCTTTTCGCCGAGGCGTCCCACAGACCGATTTCGTCGGCGCTGCGGCCGATGACGTCGGTGGTGCTCCAGCCGAACGTCTGGGTGAAACTGGAGTTGATCTCGATGAAGTGGCCGGTGTCCTGGCGCGTGACGCAGATCGGGTCGGGGCTGACCTGGAACAACGTGGCGAATTTCTCTTCCGACGCTATCAGTTGCTGTTCGCGCTCCACTTGCTCGGTGATGTCCAGCAATGTGCCGGCCATGCGCAGCGGGTTGCCGTCATCATCGCGGTAGAGTCTGGCGCGGCTTTCCAGGTAGCGCGAACTACCGTCCGGCAGCTGCACGCGGTAGGTCAGTTGATAATTGCCGGCGGGGCCTTCGCGTAAGCTGCGGTAAGCGTCGCGCATGGTGTCGCGTTCTTCACCGGGTACACCTTCGAAAAACGCATCGAAGGATTCATGGAAGGGTTTGGGCTCCAGGCCATGCAGCTGGGCGGCCCGCGCCGAGCCGTAAAGCATGCCGCTGGGGATATGCCAGTCCCAGGTGCCGAGTTGTGCTGAATCCAGGGCCAGGTCGAGGCGTTCCTGGCTGTCTTTGAGGGCGTGCTCGGCGATTTTGCGTTCGGTGGTGTCAAGGAATGTGCTCAGCAGATAGGGCTGGCCTTCGAGCTCGACCTTTTGCGCGCTGAGAATGCCGTCGTGAACCTGCCCGTTGCTGGCGCGAAATTGCACCTCCATGTTGATCAGCTCACCTTTGGCCTTGGTGGCCTTGACCAGTTCCGCCCGTTGCTCAGGGTTGACCCAAAGGCCAAGCTCCAGTGTGGTTCGGCCGATTGCATCTTGCACCGGCCAGCCGAACAGGCTTTCGAAATACTGGTTGGCTTCGCTGATCAGGCCGTCTTCCTGTCGGGTCAGCAGCACCATGTTCGGGCACAGGTGAAACAGCGTGGCGAAGCGTTTTTCCGAGCTGCTCAGCGCTTGTTCACGCTGGCGCTGGTGGGTGATTTCACGGATGACCCCGATCATTCGTGGCCGGCCGTTTTTGTCCGGTAGCAGGCTGCCGTTGATTTCCAGCCAGTGCAGGCTGCCGTCGGGCCAGCGGATGCGGTGGTGCATGGCCTGCTCCAGCGGAGCGCCGGCGATCACTGCATTGAAGGCGCGGATGGCTTTCGCCCGATCCTCCTGGGGCAGCAGGTCGAGGTATTCCRGATCCTCGGGCAACGGTTGCCGGGGATCGAAGCCGAACAACGCCTGAGTACCCCGTGACCAGCTGATCTGCCCGCGCTCGATGTCCCAATACCAGGCGCCCAGTCGGGCACCATTGAGGGCCGCGAGCAACTGTGGGGCGCTTTCCCAGCTCTGCTCGGACCGTTTTGGGTCAATTGCCTGAATTCGCGGCATTGGCGGCATACGTTCAACAGATTTGGGCATGGATGACAGGCCTTGGGCTGAATTGGGCGTTAGGCACAGGGTTTTGGGGCTCTATAGGCGTAGCACAAAAGAAGAAGCACAGCTTAGCCGCGAGTCCCTGGCTGATCGATTTGTGCATCCAGCAAAGCCATGAAGGCCTTTGCCGCGTTCGACAGCGTCCGTTCGGTGTGCAGGATATAGCCTAGCTGGCGAGTGAGCTGTATGCCCGGCAAGGGTATGCGCGCCACTTGCTCATCCAGCATGGTGCGCGGCAAAACGCTCCAGGCCAGGCCGATCGAGACCATCATCTTGATGGTCTCCAGATAATTGGTGCTCATGGCGATGTTCGGCGTCAGGCCCTGGGCCTCGAACAGGCGTTGCACGATGTGGTGGGTAAAGGTGTTGCCGCCGGGGAAAACCGCGGGGTGCAGGGCAATGTCCGCCAGGCTGACCGCACCGTTGCTGATCAGCGGATGCTCCGGGGCGGCCACGAAATCCAGCGGGTCGTCCCACACGGGCGTGGCCTTGACCAATGTGTGAGGTTCCGGTGCAAGGGTGATGACTGCCAGTTCAGCGCGGCCATGGAGGATTTCTTCGTAGGCCACTTCCGAATCGAGGAACTGAATATCCAGCGCTACCTGCGGGTAACGTCGGGTGAACTCCCTTAATAAGGGCGGCAAGCGATGCAGGCCGATGTGATGGCTGGTGGCCAATGTCAGACGACCGGTCACTTCGCCAGTCAGGTTGGTCAGGGCGCGGCGGGTGTCATCCAGTACATTGAGGATCTGATAGGCCCGTGGCAGCAAGGCGCGGCCGGCTTCGGTCAGGCCGACTTCCCGGCCCAGTCGATCGAACAGTCGCACCTTCAATTGCTGCTCCAGCCCGGCGATGCGCTTGCTGATGGCCGGTTGCGTCAGGTGCAGTCGTTCACCGGCGCCGGAGAAGCTTCCGGTCTCGGCAATCGCGATAAAGGCGTTGAGGTTGGCGAGGTCCATAATGAGGTCTCAGTGGCATTCCAGTTGGTTATGCAAAGCATAAAAAATATGAATTTGAGTTATTTAATGTAACCCCCTAGGATCGACCTCACAAGCCAAGGGGTTATTGAATTACTCAAGATCCGGGGCATAGAAACAAGCTGATGAGGAAACCGTCTGATGGCCGGCAAAACGCTCTACGACAAGCTCTGGGATTCGCATTTGGTCAAGCAGCGCGACGATGGCTCTGCGCTGATCTACATCGATCGTCACATCATCCACGAAGTGACCTCGCCGCAAGCCTTCGAAGGCCTGCGTCTGGCCGGGCGCAAGCCTTGGCGCATCGATGCCAACATCGCGACCCCGGACCACAACGTACCGACCACCCCGGAGCGCAAGGGCGGCATCGAAGCGATCGTCGACCAGGTCTCGCGTTTGCAGGTTCAGACCCTCGACGATAACTGTGACGAATACGGCATCGTCGAATTCAAGATGAATGACGTCCGCCAAGGCATCGTCCACGTCATCGGCCCGGAGCAGGGTGCCACCTTGCCGGGCATGACCGTGGTCTGCGGCGACTCCCACACCTCGACCCACGGCGCATTCGGTGCCCTGGCTCACGGTATCGGCACCTCCGAGGTCGAGCACGTGCTCGCCACTCAGTGCCTGGTCGCCAAGAAAATGAAGAACATGCTGGTGTTGGTCGAGGGCAAATTGCCGTTCGGCGTGACTGCCAAGGACATCGTCCTCGCCGTGATCGGCAAGATCGGCACCGCCGGCGGTAATGGCCACGCCATCGAATTCGCCGGTAGCGCGATTCGCGACCTGTCCGTTGAAGGCCGCATGACCATCTGCAACATGTCCATCGAAGCCGGCGCCCGTGTTGGCCTGGTGGCTGCCGACGAAAAAACCGTGGCTTACGTCAAGGGCCGTCCATTTGCTCCGAAGGGCGCGGAATGGGATTTGGCCGTCGAAGCCTGGAAAGACCTGGTCTCCGACGCCGATGCCAAGTTCGACACCATCGTCGAGCTCGATGCCTCTCAGATCAAGCCGCAAGTCAGCTGGGGCACCTCGCCTGAGATGGTGTTGGCCGTGGATCAGAACGTGCCGGATCCGGCCAAGGAAATGGACCTGGTCAAGCGCGATTCCATCGAACGCGCCTTGAAATACATGGGTTTGACCGCCAATCAGGCGATCACCGACATTCAGTTGGACCGTGTATTCATCGGCTCCTGCACCAACTCGCGGATCGAAGACCTGCGCGCCGCCGCGGTGATCGCCAAGGGCCGCAAAGTGGCTTCGACCATCAAGCAGGCCATCGTGGTGCCGGGTTCGGGGCTGGTGAAGGCTCAGGCCGAATCCGAAGGCCTGGACAAGATTTTTATCGAGGCCGGTTTTGAATGGCGTGAGCCTGGCTGCTCGATGTGCCTGGCGATGAACCCGGACCGTTTGGAGTCGGGCGAGCATTGCGCGTCGACCTCCAACCGTAACTTCGAAGGCCGTCAGGGCGCCGGTGGTCGTACCCACCTCGTCAGCCCGGCCATGGCCGCCGCCGCCGCGGTGAACGGTCGTTTCGTCGACGTCCGTGAATTGATCTAAAGGAGCGCAGCATGAAAGCTTTTACCCAGCACACTGGTCTTGTCGCGCCTTTGGATCGTGCCAACGTCGACACCGACCAGATCATCCCGAAGCAGTTCTTGAAGTCGATCAAACGCACCGGTTTCGGTCCGAACCTGTTCGATGAGTGGCGTTATCTGGACGTTGGCCAGCCGTATCAGGACAACTCCAAGCGCCCGCTGAACAAGGACTTCGTCCTCAACGCCGAGCGTTATCAAGGCGCCAGCGTGTTGCTGGCCCGCGAGAACTTCGGTTGCGGCTCCAGCCGCGAGCACGCGCCGTGGGCACTGGAAGAGTACGGTTTCCGCAGCATCATCGCGCCGAGCTACGCCGACATCTTCTTCAACAACAGCTTCAAGAACGGCTTGCTGCCGATCATCTTGAGCGACGCTGAAGTCGATGAGCTGTTCAAGCAGGTTGAAGCGAACCCGGGCTACCAGTTGCAGATCGATCTGCAGGCCCAGACCGTGACCCGTCCGGACGGCAAAGTGCTGAGTTTCGAGATCGATGCCTTCCGTAAGCACTGCCTGTTGAATGGTCTCGACGATATTGGTCTGACTTTGCAGGATCACGAGGCGATTGCCACGTTTGAAGCCAAGCACCGCGCGAGCCAGCCATGGTTGTTTCGCGACGCCTGAGATTGATCTGGAATCGATGTAATCAGGGCCGGCCTCTTCGCGGGCAGGCCCAGACAGCGCAAGGTTAAACCTAAAAAGGAAGTCCCGATGACCAGCACCGCGCAGCACAGCCAGGTAGTCCAAAAACAATTCGGTGAACAGGCCTCGGCCTATCTGAGCAGCGCCGTACACGCTCAAGGCACCGAGTTCGCGCTGCTACAGGCTGAACTGGCGGGGCAGGGCGATGCTCGGGTACTGGACCTGGGTTGCGGCGCCGGTCATGTGAGTTTTCATGTGGCCTCGCTGGTCAGGGAAGTAGTCGCTTACGACCTGTCCCAGCAGATGCTCGATGTGGTTGCCGCCGCCGCTGTCGACCGGGGTTTGAGCAATGTGACCACGGTCAACGGCGCCGCCGAGCGTCTGCCATTCGCCGATGGCGAGTTCGACTTCGTCTTCAGCCGCTATTCGGCGCACCATTGGAGCGACCTCGGTGTGGCCCTGCGCGAAGTTCGCCGGGTGYTGAAACCGGGCGGGGTGGCGGCGTTCATCGATGTGTTGTCGCCGGGCAGCCCGTTGTTCGACACTTACTTGCAAAGCGTCGAAGTGCTGCGCGACACCAGCCACGTGCGCGATTATTCTGCGGGCGAGTGGTTGCGTCAGGTCAGCGAAGCGGGGTTGCATACCCGCAGTACCACGCGTCAACGGTTGCGCCTGGAGTACACCTCCTGGGTCGAGCGCATGCGTACGCCGCAGGTGATGCGCGCGGCGATCCTCGAGTTGCAGCAATCGATGGGCAACGAGGTGCGCGAATATTTTGAGATTGAAGCCGATGGTTCGTTCAGCACCGATGTACTGGTGCTGATGGCTTAACTATAGAATTTTTCCGGGCGCACCCGCGGGTGCGCCGACTGATGACATGAGGAAAGCATGAGCAAGCAGATTCTGATTCTCCCAGGCGACGGTATTGGCCCGGAAATCATGGCCGAAGCGGTCAAGGTGCTGGAGCTGGCGAACGACAAGTACAGCCTGGGCTTCGAACTGAGCCATGACGTGATCGGTGGCGCCGCCATCGACAAGCACGGCGTGCCGCTGGCCGATGAGACCCTGGCCCGTGCACGCGCAGCCGATGCTGTGCTGCTGGGCGCCGTGGGCGGCCCGAAATGGGACACCATCGAGCGTGACATCCGCCCTGAGCGCGGTCTGCTGAAAATCCGTGCGCAACTGGGCCTGTTCGGCAACCTGCGTCCGGCGATCCTGTACCCGCAACTGGCCGAGGCTTCCAGCCTGAAGGCAGAAATCGTTGCTGGCCTGGACATCCTCATCGTCCGTGAACTGACCGGCGGTATCTATTTCGGCGCGCCACGTGGCGTGCGCGAGTTGGAAAACGGCGAGCGCCAGGCCTACGACACGCTGCCATACAGCGAAACTGAAATCCGCCGTATCGCCCGTGTCGGTTTCGACATGGCGCGCGTACGCGGCAAGAAGCTGTGCTCGGTGGACAAGGCCAACGTGCTGGCCTCCAGCCAGCTGTGGCGTGAAATCGTCGAGCAAGTGGCCAAGGACTACCCGGACGTCGAACTGAGCCACATGTACGTCGACAACGCCGCCATGCAACTGGTGCGTGCGCCGAAGCAGTTCGACGTGATCGTCACCGACAACCTGTTCGGCGACATTCTTTCCGACGAAGCGTCGATGCTCACCGGTTCCATCGGCATGCTGCCGTCGGCGTCGCTGGATGCCAACAACAAAGGCATGTACGAGCCGTGCCACGGTTCGGCGCCAGACATCGCTGGCAAGGGCATTGCCAACCCGTTGGCGACCATTTTGTCGGTGTCGATGATGCTGCGTTACAGCTTCAATCTGCAGGATGCGGCCGACGCCATCGAGAAGGCCGTGAGCCTGGTTTTGGATCAGGGTCTGCGTACGGGAGACATCTGGTCGGCTGGTTGCACCAAGGTCGGTACGCAGGAAATGGGCGACGCAGTAGTCGCCGCGCTGCGGAATCTGTAATCTCTCTGGCCCGCTGCAATTTTCAACCTTGAAAGCAGCGGCCCACTTTTCAAGAAGGTGTAGTTGCGATGAAACGTGTAGGTCTGATCGGTTGGCGCGGCATGGTCGGTTCCGTGCTCATGCAGCGGATGCTGGAAGAGCAGGATTTCGATCTTATCGAGCCGGTGTTTTTCACCACTTCCAATGTCGGTGGCCAAGGCCCGTCCRTGGGCAAGGACATTGCTCCGCTCAAGGACGCTTACAGCATTGAAGAGCTGAAAACCCTCGACGTGATTCTGACCTGCCAAGGTGGCGACTACACCAGCGAAGTGTTCCCGAAGCTGCGCGAAGCCGGCTGGCAGGGTTACTGGATCGACGCCGCTTCCAGCCTGCGCATGCAGGATGACGCGGTGATCGTGCTGGACCCGGTGAACCGCAAGGTTATCGACCAGCAGCTCGACGCGGGCACCAAGAACTACATCGGCGGCAACTGCACCGTCAGCCTGATGTTGATGGGTCTGGGCGGTCTGTTCGAAGCCGGTCTGGTGGAGTGGATGAGCGCCATGACCTATCAGGYGGCCTCCGGTGGCGGCGCGCAGCACATGCGTGAGCTGATCAAGCAAATGGGTGTGACCCACGGCGCTGTCGCCGATCAACTGGCCGATCCGGCCAGCGCCATTCTCGACATCGACCGCCGTGTTGCCGAAGCCATGCGCAGCGACGCGTACCCGACCGAAAACTTCGGCGTACCGCTGGCCGGCAGCCTGATCCCGTGGATCGACAAGGAACTGCCGAACGGCCAGAGCCGTGAAGAGTGGAAGGCCCAGGCCGAAACCAACAAGATCCTCGGTCGCTTCAAGAGCCCGATCCCGGTGGACGGCATCTGCGTGCGCATCGGCGCCATGCGTTGCCATAGCCAGGCGCTGACCATCAAGCTGAACAAAGACGTGCCGATCGCTGACATCGAAGGGCTGATCAGCCAGCACAACCCTTGGGTCAAGCTGGTGCCGAACAACCGTGAGATCAGCATGCAGGAGCTGAGCCCGACGAAAGTCACCGGCACCCTGAACGTGCCGGTCGGTCGTCTGCGCAAGCTGAACATGGGTTCGCAATTCGTCGGTGCCTTCACCGTCGGCGACCAACTGCTGTGGGGCGCGGCCGAGCCGCTGCGTCGCATGCTGCGGATCCTGCTTGAGCGTTGATCGATTGATGCAATGAAAGAACCCGTGCCTTGAAAGAGGTGCGGGTTTTTTATGCGCGCCATCCAACTTCTGTAGCAGCTGGCGAAGCCTGCGTCCGGCTGCGCAGCAGTCGTAAACCCTGCGCGCGCGGTTTGCCTGAATGATCGGGATCGCCATGACGAGGACTTCGTCCTCGAACGCAGCCTTCGGCAGCTGCTACAAGGCTTCCCCATTCATTGCCTCACCACCAACCACCCGGTAAAGTGCCGCTCCCCCCGTTTCGCCAGAGGTAGAACCATGAGCCAGTCCTTCGATATTGCCGTGATCGGCGCCACCGGTACTGTCGGCGAAACACTCGTCCAGATTCTCGAAGAACGCGACTTCCCGGTCGGCAATCTGCACCTGCTGGCGAGCAGTGAATCGGCCGGACACTCGGTGCCGTTTCGCGGCAAGAACGTGCGGGTGCGCGAAGTCGATGAGTTCGACTTCAGCAAAGTCCAGTTGGTGTTCTTCGCCGCCGGTCCGGCGGTGACCCTCAGTTTCGCCCCGCGCGCTACGGCCGCCGGTTGCTCGCTGATCGACCTGTCCGGCGCGTTGCCGGCCGATCAGGCGCCGCAAGTGGTGCCCGAGGCCAATGCTGCAATTCTTGCCGGCCTGAAAAAGCCCTTCCAGGTCAGCAGCCCAAGCCCTTCGGCGACAGCACTGGCGGTGGTGCTGGCGCCGCTGCTCGACTTGCTCGACCTGCAACGCGTCAGCCTGACGGCGTGCCTGGCGGTATCCGCCCAGGGCCGCGAAGCCGTCAGCGAGCTGGCCCGGCAAACCGCCGAACTGCTCAACGTGCGTCCGCTGGAGCCGGCTTTCTTCGATCGGCAGATGGCTTTTAACCTGTTGGCGCAAGTCGGTGCGCCCGATGCTCAGGGCCACACGTTGCTGGAAAAGCGTCTGGTGCGCGAGCTGCGTCAGGTCTTGTCGCTGCCTTTATTAAAGATTTCCGTCACTTGCATTCAAGCCCCGGTGTTTTTTGGCGATAGCTATAGCGTGACCTTGCAGTCATCGAGCGCTGTCGACCTGGCGAAAGTCAACGCGGCACTGGAAGCGGCGCCCGGTATCGAGCTGGTCGAGGCGGGCGATTACCCGACTCCGGTAGGYGATGCGGTAGGGCAGGACGTGGTTTACGTTGGTCGGGTTCGCAGCGGGATCGACGACCCGGCGGAACTTAACGTATGGCTGACGTCAGATAACGTACGCAAAGGCGCCGCGCTCAATGCTGTGCAGGTGGCTGAATTGTTGATAAAAGACCTGCTGTAAAAGATACTTGGCAACAATTTTTTCTAGTGGTTCCAGCCGAACACCATGTTTGGCTGGAATGCTTGAGGCGAGCCATCCCGCAGGGCTTTCGTCGCATGAATGAAACGATCGCGCGCGACGACCCTTCGCCGTCGCGCGCAACGCCTTACGGCAGCGGCAATCAACACCTTCTCGCTGGCCGAGGAATGTTCAAACAAAGGATGAGGCTATGGTTCAAGTTCGCAAACTGGTGTTAGCAATAGCGGCCGCCTCGGCGCTGTCCTCCGGTATGGCGCATGCCCTCGGGCTTGGGGAATTGACCCTGAAATCGACGCTGAACCAGCCTCTGGTAGCAGAAATCGAGTTGCTCGACGTCAAGGACCTCACGGCTGCCGAAGTGGTGCCGAGCCTGGCCTCGCCCGAAGATTTCGCCAAGGCCGGTGTCGATCGTCAGGCGTTCCTCAACGACCTGACTTTCACGCCGGTGCTTAACGCCAGCGGCAAAAGCATCCTGCGCATCACCTCCAGCAAACCGCTGTCCGAACCGATGGTGAAATTCCTGGTTCAGGTGATGTGGCCAAGCGGTCGTCTGCTGCGTGATTACAGCGTGCTGCTCGATCCGTCCAAATTCTCGCCGCAAACCGCCGATGCCGCCGCGCAACCGGCGCCAGCCCAGGCGGTGACCGCGCCAGTCACCGGCGCGACCAAATCCACGCAATACACCACCACGTCGCGCGATACCTTATGGGAAATCGCCGCGAAGGCGCGTAACGGTGGATCGATCCAGCAAACCATGCTGGCCATCCAGGCGCTGAACCCGGATGCCTTTATCGACGGCAACATCAACCGGCTGAAAGCCGGCCAGGTGCTGCGTCTGCCGGATCAGGTGCAAAGCGCCAGCCTGCCGCAACCCAAAGCCATCGCTGAAGTCGCGGCGCAGAACTCTGCATGGCGCCACGGTCGTCGCTATGTGGCGAAGCCTGGAAGCGGGCAGCAGCAACTCGACGCCACCAAGCGTGCTCGCGGTGACGGCGCTTCGTCGCAAATCGCCACGGACAAGCTGAGCCTGGTCTCTGCCGACACCGGCAAGGGCCGTGGCAAAGGTGCCGCCGGTGATGCGAAAGCCTTGAGCAACAAGCTGGCCGTGACCCAGGAAAGCCTCGACACGGCTCGCCGTGACAACGCTGAACTGAAAAGCCGCATGAACGACCTGCAAAGCCAGCTGGACAAGCTGCAGCGCCTGATCGAACTGAAGAATAATCAGTTGGCCAAGCTGCAAGCCGAAGGCGGCGCGGGCGCACCGGCGGCTACGACCGCTCCGGCGATGTCGGCCGAGCTGGCAGCCAGCCCGGCGGCAACACCTGTTGAAGTGACTCCGGCGGCTCCTGCGCCGGAAGTCGTTCCGGCGCCAGCCGTCGAGCCGACGCCTGTGGCGTCCGACGAGCAGAAATTCAACGAACTGCTGACCAACCCGATCCTGCTGGGTCTGGTGGGTGGCGGTGCAGTGGTTCTGCTGCTCTTGCTGCTGTTGCTGGCCCGTCGCCGCAAAGCTCAGCAAGAAGCAGAAAAACATCTGCGCATGGCCCGTGCCTTGGCTGAGGAGCAAGAGTTCTCCGCCGACCTCGACCTGCCGGAAAGCAGCTTCGAAGGTCTGGAAGTCCCGCCGCCAAGCGTGAAACTCGCGACCGCACCAACGCCTGCACCTGCACCGGCCCCGGTGATTGCCCCGGTTGTGATGACGCCACCGATCGCTGCACCGTTGGTTGCGCCTGCCGCCGAACGCTCTGACGACGTCTTGGCCCAGGCTCAGTCGCACATCGCGGCTGGTCGCCTGAATCAGGCTGCCGCGCTGCTGGAAGACGCTATCAAGCAAGAGCCGCAACGCAGCGACCTGCGCCTGAAGCTGATGGAAGTCTACGGTCAGCAGGGCGATCGCGATGCGTTCGTCGCTCAGGAGCGTCAACTGGTGGCCAACGGCGACAACTTCGCCCGGGTCGAACAGCTGAAAAGCCGCTTCCCGGCCATGGTGGTCGCGGCGGTGGGCGGTCTGGCCGCCGCAGCTGTCGCCGCCGAGCTGGACGCACAGTACGTCAAGGACCTGCTGCTGGACGAGCAGCAAGCCCCGGAACCGGCATTGGCTGACTTTGACAGTGCTTTCGATCTGAGTCTCGACGATCTGGAAGCGGCTACTCCGATCACGCCTGCGGTTGCAGTCGAGCCGGCACCGCAGCCAYAGCCTGAGCCAGAACCAGAGTCTCTGGCTGAGCTGGATGAGTTTCCGCTGGACGACGACCTGAGCTTTGAGTCGGTGTTGCAACAACAGACTGAAATCAAGGAAAGCCTCGACGACCTGTCGGACTTTGACCTGGACATGGATCTGGGCGGCGATGCTTCCCCGGAGACTCTGGCTGAAGACGACTTCCTGCTGAGCCTGGATGACGACCTCAAGGACTTGCCTGTCGCTGAAGTGCCGACCGTCACTGAGG
>NZ_JBFTMK010000060.1:0-19297 GCF_056396965.1 Pseudomonas sp. 05N434 | reverse complement strand
GCTGCAGTCGAAAAACTCGGACGCAACCCGTTTTTGGTATCGGCGGCCAGGGTGAACTGCGAGACCAGCAACAACCCGCCGTCCACGTCAGCCAAGGACAGATTCATCTTGCCCTCGGCGTCACTGAATACTCGATAGTTAAGCAGTTTATGCAGAAGTTTGTCGGCGCTGGCCTGCGTGTCGTCGGGTTCGACCGCCACCAGCACCAGCAACCCCTGATCTATCGCACCCACCACCTCTCCCGCGACCTCGACTCGCGCGCCGCGCACGCGTTGCAGCAGGGCCTTCATGCTTCGTCAGGCGACAGGTCGAGCAAGCGACGGGCCATCTGATCGGCGGCGCGTACCAATGCATCGGTGATCCCCGGTTCGGACGCCGCATGGCCGGCGTCGCGGATCACCTGCAGTTCGCTGTTCGGCCAGGCTTGATGCAGTTCCCAGGCGTTGTCCAGCGGGCAGATCACGTCATAGCGACCATGGACGATGACGCCGGGCAAATGGGCGATCTTGCCCATGTCGCGGATCAGCTGATTCGGCTCAAGGAAAGCGTTGTTGGTGAAGTAGTGACATTCGATGCGGGCGATGGACAACGCACGCTGGGGTTCGGAGAAACGATCGACCACCAGCGGGTTCGGACGCAAGGTCGCGGTGCGGCCTTCCCAGATGGACCAGGCCTTGGCCGCATGCATCTGGGCGATCTGGTCGTTGCCGACCAGGCGTTTGTGGAATGCCGTGAGCAAGTCGTCACGCTCGTCCAGCGGAATCGGCGCGATGTAGTCCTGCCAGTAATCGGGGAACAGGCGACTGGCGCCACACTGGTAGAACCACTCGATTTCCTGGGGACGGCAGAGAAAAATCCCGCGCAGAATCAGACCGTGCACGCGCTCCGGGTGGGTTTGCGCGTAAGCCAGGGCCAGGGTCGAACCCCAGGAACCGCCGAACAGCACCCATTTGTCGATGCCCAGGTGCTTGCGAATCCGCTCGAGGTCGGCGACCAGATCCCAGGTGGTGTTGTTCTCAAGGCTGGCGTGGGGCGTGGAGCGACCGCAACCGCGCTGGTCGAAGGTGACGATGCGATACAGGTTCGGATCGAAATACCGGCGGCTCTGCGCATCACACCCGGCGCCAGGGCCGCCGTGAATGAACACTACCGGCAAACCTTCCGGTGAACCGCTTTCGTCGACATACAGCGTATGGGTTTTATCGACGGCCAGATCGTGCCGGGCGTGGGGTTTGATCTGCGGGTACAAAGTCTGCATTGCGCGCTCCGTAAGGGGTCGAGGTCATCCCTGTAGGGACTTCTATTATTCTGCCGTCCGGCATCATAAACCCGAATTACTTCAATGAGCATGCCCCTTGCAGCGTCAGCGCTTGTCAGCCCGTCTTGTCAGCCAAATAGCCGAGCAGGGTTTCATAGAGTCGGTCGACCTCGGCAACCTGCCCCCGCGCCCGCAAGCACCCATGAACCAGCCCCTGACCGTAATAAAGCATTGCGCTCACGCCGGCGGCGTTGAGTCGCCCGGCGTAAAGCACGCCGTCATCGCGTAGCGGATCGAACTGCGCCACAGCGATCAGCGCCGGCGGCAGGCCGCTGAAGTCGGCGGCGAGCAAGGGCATCGCATAGGCCGTTGGCTGACGGACACCACCCAGGTACAGCGTGTGATAACAATCCAGATCGCTGCTGCTGAGCAATGGCGCGTCGGCGCATTCGCCGCGTGATGGCAACCGGTGATCACCGCCCAGGCCCGGATAGATCAGCACCTGCGCACAAGGCGCCGGTTCGCCGGCATCGCGCAAGGCCAGACACAGCGCAGCGGCAAGGTTGCCGCCAGCGCTGTCGCCGGCCACCAGCGTCCGCGCCGGGTCGAGCTGAAACGGCCCCGTGCGCAACGCACGCCAGACACTCAGGCAGTCATCGAACGCCGCTGGAAACGGATGCTCCGGCGCCAGCCGATAATCGACGGCGATCACCAACACACCGAGCACCGATGCCAGTTCGGCGCAGATGAAGTCGTGGGAGTCCAGATCCCCCACCACCCAACCGCCGCCATGCAGATACACAATGCAGGGCCAACCGTTGGTCGGCGGCGGAACCGGCGGTTGCCAGGCGCGCACCGCCACTCCCGCCAACTCGACATCGACTACCTCAAGCCCCGCCGGATGCGGCGGGGTAAATGCCCGGCACATCTCGTTATAGGCCTGACGCATGCCGGTGAGGCTGTTGTCGGTGCTGTTGATGGCTTGCCCGCGAAGAATGCRCCGCGGTTTTTCAGGTATTACGCGTCATCGTTCTTCGCGGGCAAGCCWCGCTCCTACAGGTTCTGCGTCTTCCTCGCCAGAGTGCTCTCGCTCGACCAGTCAGTTTTTCAAACTGGCCTGAACGGTTGCCACCCCTTCCTTGCCATCGAAACTGCTGACACCCGCCAGCCAGCGCTGAAGGTCTTCGGGATGATCACGCAGCCACTGTTTGGCGACATCCTGCGGCGTCTTGCGCTCCATGATCGGCACCATCAACTGGCTTTCCTGGGCAGCGGTGAAGGTCAGGTTTTCCAATAGACGGTTCACGTTCGGGCAACGCTCGGCATAGTCCGGCGCGGTCACGGTGGAAACGGTCGCCGCGCCTTCGTTCGGGCCATAGACGTCTTCGCTGCCGGTCAGGTAGGCGATGTTCATGTTGATGTTCATCGGATGCGGGGTCCAGCCGACGAACACCACGAACTCCTTGCGATTGACCGCCCGCTGCACGGCGGCGAGCATCCCGGCCTCACCGGACTCGATCAGCTTGAAGTCCTTCAAACCGAAGCGGTTGGTCTCGATCATGGTTTTGATGGTGGTGTTGGCGCCGCTGCCTGGCTCGATGCCGTAAATCTTGCCGCCCAACTGATCCTTGAACCTGGCGATGTCAGCGAAGGTTTTCAGGCCGGCGGCAGCGACGTAATCAGGTACGGCGAGCGTTGCCTGGGCGTCGGCCAGGCTCGGTTTGTCCATGACCTTCACTTGATTGGCAGCGACGAACGGGGCGATGTTCTTGTCCATCGCCGGTTTCCAGTAACCGAGGAAGATATCGAGGCGTTTGTCGCGGATGCCGGCGAAGATGATTTGCTGCACGGCGCTGGTTTGCTTGCTTTCATAGCCAAGGCCATTGAGCAGCACATCGGCCATGCCGCTGGTGGCAATGACGTCGGTCCAGTTGACCACGCCCATGCGCACGGTCTTGCAGGAAGCGGGGTCGTTGGCGAAAACGCTGGTGCTCAGAAGAGCAGTGCCGGTGAGGATTAACAGACAGCGGTTGAACAGTCGTTTCATCGGGAAGGCTCGCTCGGCAGCAGATTATTGTGGGCCCGGTGTCTTTGTGCACCGTGCCCACAACGTTACGCAGCGCCGAGTCGGCAAAAGTGACCTGTGGCGACCGTGTTTTGCACGGTGGCGACTGTCCTGATGCGTTACCAAGGCGAACACTAATCTGTGGCGAGGGAGCTTGCTCCCGCTGGTTTGCGAAGCTGCCCCCAAACCATTCAACCGAGTTTCATCAGATACGCCCGACCAACAGGGTTTACGACGGCTTCGCCGCCGAGCGGGACGTGCGGCGATCCGACAAGCTCCCTCGCCACAAAGGCCCGTTCGCCACAGGGTTACGCGCTGTAATGCTTTTCGCCCCACGCCAACAACCCTTGCAGCAATTCCCTAAGCACCACTTGCGTCGGTGCCGCCAGGTCCGGGCGATAACGGAACGGCTGGAACTCTTCCATATACGTACACTGGCCCAACTCCAGTTGCACGGCATGAATGTTCTCGGCCGGGTTGCCGTAATGCCGGGTGATGTGACCGCCCTTGAATCGACCGTTCAACACATGGCTGTAATCGGTGTGCTTCGCGCAGATCGCTTCCAGCTGTGTGGCCAACTGTGGATCGCAGCTGGCGCCATTGAAGGTGCCGAGGTTGAAATCCGGCAGCTTGCCGTCGAACAGGTGCGGAATCACCGAACGGATCGAGTGCGCGTCGAACAGCAGCGCGTAGCCGAACTCGGCTTTCAGCCGCGCCAGCTCTTCCTGCAAGGTGCGGTGGTACGGCGTCCAGATCTGCTCCAGATACGTCGCCCGTTCCGCAGCCGACGGCTCCAGCCCTTCGCGGAACAACGGCACGCCATCGAACAGCGTCGCCGGATACAGACCGGTGGTGGCGCCGACATATAAAGGCTTGTCGTCGGACGGCCGATTCAGGTCGATGACAAACCGCGAGTACTCGGCCGCCAGGGTGCTGGCGCCCAGTTCGGCAGCGAACTCATAAAGCCGTGGAATGTGCCAGTCAGTGTCCGGCAGGCTTTTCGCGTCGGGGATCAACCCCGCTTCCACCGTCGGGGTCAGGCGCAGGCCGGCGTGGGGCATGCTGATCAGCAGTGGCACGCGGCCTTGTTTGAAGTTCAGAACCTTATCCACAACCGCTCTCCTACAGATTTGATTCAACGCCGTGACGCACGACGCGTTTTTCCAGGTCGCCGCCCAGCCAGTACGACAGGTCGGCCGGACGATCGATTTGCCAGGCGACGAAGTCTGCGACCTTGCCGGCTTCCAGCGAACCGTGGGTTTGGCCCATGCCCAAGGYGGTGGCGGCATGAATAGTCGCGCCCGCCAGCGCCTCTTCCGGGGTCATGCGGAAGCAGGTGCAGGCCATGTTCAGCATCAAGCGCAACGACAACGCCGGCGAAGTGCCCGGGTTAAGGTCGCTGGCGATGGCGATTTTCACACCGTGTTTGCGCAGGGCTTCCATCGGCGGCAATTGGGTTTCCCGCAAGAAGTAAAACGCGCCGGGCAGCAATACCGCGACGGTGCCGGACTTGGCCATGGCGATGGCGTCGGCTTCGGTCATGAATTCCAGATGATCGGCGGACAGTGCGTGGTAACGCGCCGCCAGGCTCGAACCGTGCAGCGATGACAATTGCTCGGCGTGCAGCTTCACCGGCAAGCCGAGGCTCTGCGCGGCGACGAACACCCGCTCGACCTGCTCTGGCGAAAACGCCAGGTATTCACAGAAAGCRTCTACCGCATCCACCAGCCCTTCGGCCGCCAGGGCCGGGAGCATTTCGCTGCAGATGTGATCGATGTAGGCGTCGGCGCGGTCGGTGTATTCCGGCGGCAAGGCGTGGGCCGCCAGGCACGTGCTGCGCACGCTAACGGGTAGCTCGGCGCCGAGACGACGGATCACCCGCAGGATCTTGCGTTCGCTGGCCAGGTCCAGGCCGTAGCCGGATTTCATTTCGACGGTGGTCACGCCATCACGCATCAGGCTTTTCAGACGCTTGGCGGCGCTGGCGAACAGTTCGTCTTCACTGGCGGCGCGGGTGGCGCGCACGGTGCTGGCAATGCCGCCGCCGGCAGCGGCGATTTCCGCGTAGCTGACGCCTTGCAGGCGCTGCTCGAATTCGCCGCTGCGGTTGCCGCCGAATACCGTATGGGTGTGGCAGTCGATCAGGCCCGGGGTGACCCAGGCCCCGCTCAAGTCATTGACCGCCGGGTACTCGCCGGCCGGCAGTTCGGCGCGTGGGCCGATCCACTCAATGTGCGCACCGGACGTCACGATGGCCGCATCCTCGATGATCGAGTAGACGCCTTGCGCCATGGTTGCGACGTGGCAGTGTTGCCAGAGCGTTTTCATCCTTGGCCTCCGTTAGGTTATCGATGAGAAAAAATGGGTTCCTGTTCCACCGGTACCGCCTTGCCTGCCGCCGGTTTGACCCACGTCAGGTAGGCCAGCACCAGCAACACAATCCAGACCACGCCGACGATCAACGCCGCCTGGGTATCCGGGAAATAACCCAGCACGCCGAAGATGAACAGCATGAAGGCAATCGCCGCCATCGGCGCATAGGGCCAGAACGGCACCGGGAATTTCAATTGTGCGACCTGCTCGGCACTCATGGAGCGACGCATGGCCACCTGGGTGAACAGAATCATCAGCCAGACCCACACCGTGGCAAAGGTCGCGATGGAGGCGATCAGCAGAAACACGTTTTCCGGGATCAGGTAGTTCAGCAACACACCCAGCAGCAGCGCGCAGCTCATCACCATCACCGTCAGCCACGGCACGCCATTGCGCGACAAGCGAGCGAAGCCTTTCGGTGCGTGCCCTTGCTGAGCCAGGCCATACATCATGCGGCCCGCGCCGAAGATGTCACTGTTGATGGCCGACACCGCCGCCGAGATCACCACGATGTTGAGGATGGTCGCCGCCGAGCTGATCCCAAGGTTGTCGAAAATCTGCACGAACGGGCTGCCTTGGCTGCCGATCTGCTGCCACGGGAAGATCGACATCAGCACCAGCATCGTCAGCACGTAGAACAGCAGGATTCGCAACGGTACGGCATTGATCGCGCGAGGCAGCACATGCTGCGGGTCTTTGGCTTCACCGGCGGTAACGCCGATGATTTCAATACCGCCAAAGGCAAACATCACCACCGCAAACGAGGCGATCAAGCCGCCCACGCCATTGGGCATGAAGCCGCCCTGGGTCCAGAGGTTGCTGATATCGGTCGCCTGGGCACCGGGCGCATTGCTGATGCCGAACAGCATGATGCCGAAACCGCCAAGGATCATCGCGACGATGGCCGCGACCTTGAGCAGTGACAACCAGAACTCCATTTCGCCGAAGACTTTGACGTTGCACAGGTTCAAGCCGCCGACCACCGAAACGATGCCCAGCACCCAGATCCAGCGGGAGACTTCCGGAAACCAGAACCCCATGTAAATGCCGAATGCGGTCACGTCGGCCATACCGACGATGACCATTTCAAATGCGTAGGTCCAACCGAGGATAAAGCCCGCCATTGGCCCCAGATAGGTGCTGGCGTACTGGCCGAATGAACCGGCCACCGGGTTATGCACCGCCATTTCGCCAAGGGCGCGCATGACCATGAACACCGCCGCGCCACCGATCAGGTAAGCGAGCAGGACCGCGGGGCCGGCCATTTGAATGGCCGAGGCAGAACCGTAAAACAGCCCGGTGCCGATCGCCGACCCCAGTGCCATGAAGCGAATATGTCGGGCAGAGAGCCCGCGTTTCAAACCTTTTGCTGGCTGTTGCATTTCTCGTCCTTAATTATTCTTATTCGACGCTAAATGATCGTTCCCACGCTCCGCGTGGGAACGATCATCAGAGAAGGAGCTATTACAGGCTAGGCAACAACTTCGCCGTCACCAGGCCATTCAGGCAACGCGTCGCCAACAACTCACTGGCCGCATTGATGTCCGGCGCAAAGAAGCGGTCCTTCTCGTAGAACGGCACTTCAGCACGCAGGATCGCACGGGCTTTTTCCAGTTTTGGCGAGGTTTTCAGACCGTCGCGCAGATCCAGACCCTGGGCCGCCGCCAACCATTCCACCGCGAGAATCCCGCGAGTGTTCTCGGCCATTTCCCACAGACGCTTGCCGGCAGCCGGCGCCATGGACACGTGGTCTTCCTGGTTGGCGGAAGTCGGCAGGCTGTCCACCGAATGYGGATGGGACAGCGCCTTGTTCTCGCTGGCCAGTGCCGCAGCCGTTACTTGAGCGATCATGAAGCCGGAGTTCACGCCGCCATTGGCCACCAGGAACGGCGGCAGTTGCGACATGTGCTTGTCCATCATCAGCGAAATGCGGCGTTCACTCAGGGAGCCGATTTCGGCAATGGCCAGGGCCATGTTGTCGGCAGCCATGGCCACCGGCTCGGCGTGGAAATTACCGCCGGAGATCACGTCGCCTTCAGCGGCGAACACCAATGGGTTGTCCGATACGGCGTTGGCTTCGATGGCAAGCACTTCGGCGGCCTGACGGAACTGGGTCAGGCAGGCGCCCATGACTTGCGGCTGGCAGCGCAGGGAGTACGGATCCTGGACCTTTTCGCAGTTCTGGTGCGAGTCGGACACTTCACTGCGCTCGCCCAGCAGATCGCGGTAAGCGGCAGCGGCGTCGATCTGGCCTTTCTGGCCGCGAGCGGCATGAATACGTGCGTCGAATGGCGAGCGCGAGCCCAGTACCGCTTCGACCGTCAGGCCGCCAAGGGCCAGTGCGCCGGCGAACAGATCTTCGCCTTCGAACAGGCCACGCAGGGCGTAGGCGGTGGACACCTGAGTGCCGTTGAGCAGCGCCAGGCCTTCTTTCGCTGCCAGGGTCAGCGGTGTCAGACCGGCGACTTTCAGCGCTTCGGTGGCGGGCAGCCATTCACCTTTGTAACGCGCCTTGCCTTCGCCCAGCAGCACCAGCGACATGTGCGCCAACGGCGCCAAATCGCCGGATGCACCGACCGAACCTTTCAGAGGAATATGCGGGTAAACCTCGGCATTGATCAGCGCGATCAGTGCGTCGATCACCTGACGACGAATACCGGAGAAACCACGGCTGAGGCTGTTGACCTTGAGCACCATGACCAGTCGCACCAGGGCGTCGCTGATCGGCTCGCCGACACCGGCGGCATGGGACAGCACCAGCGAGCGCTGGAGGTTTTCCAGGTCTTCGCTGGCGATGCGGGTCGAGGCCAGCAGGCCGAAACCGGTGTTGATGCCATACGCGGTGCGGTTCTCGGCGAGGATCTGTTCCACGCAGGCAACGCTGGCTTCGATTTGCGCCGAAGCGCTTTCGTCGAGGGTGATTTTGACCGGTTGCTGATACACATCACGCAGTTGGGCAAGGCTCAGTTGGCCGGGAATCAAATTAAGCGCAGTCACATTCATTCTCCTTTTGAGAGCATTTTTATTAACTAACCAGACGCTCCGGAGATATCCGTTGTCCGTCGCTTCCCGCCTTTTGGAGGGGCCGCGCCTTGGCACGCTGGTGGTTGTGGAAATCAGTTGAGGTTCGGTACAGCCTTGTGCAGCAAAATCGGGTCTTTCAAAACAGCAGCGGCGCTGGCGATGTCTGGCGCCAGCCAGCGGTCCTGGTCGTAGGCCGGAATACGTTCGCGCAGCAGGCGCCACGCGGCATCGGTGCCGGCGCCGAAGCGTTGTTCTTTCAGGAATTCAAAAGCCTGAGCCGCCAACAGGTACTCGATGGCGAGGATCTGCGTGCAGTTTTCCAACGCGCGATGCAGCTTCAGCGCGGCGTTGGTGCCCATGCTCAGGTGGTCTTCCTGCAAGCCCGAAGTGACGTAGTTATCGAGCACCGCCGGCTGCGCCAACTGGCGGTTTTCCGCACACAGCGACGCGGCGACGTATTGCACGATCATCATCCCGGAGTTCACGCCCGGGTTGGCCACCAGAAAGGCCGGCAAACCGCTGACGTGCGGGTTGACCAAGCGGTCCAGGCGACGCTCGGCGATAGAGCCGATTTCGGCCATGGCAATGGCGAGCAAGTCAGCCGCCAAAGCAACTGATTGGCCGTGCGGATTGGCCTGGGACATGACGCGGAAATTGTCGGGYGTGCCCAGCAGCAACGGGTTGTCGGTCGCGGAGTTGAGCTCGGTTTCGATCTGTTTTCTGGCGTGTTCCAGCTGATCGCGGGCAGCGCCGTGCACTTGCGGAATCGAGCGGATGCTCAGCGCATCCTGAGTGCGAATGCCTTTGCTGCTGGCGATCACTTCACTGCCGTCGAGCAACGCCCGCAGATTGATACCCACCTGTTGCATGCCCGGATGCGGTTTGAGCGCAATGATCTCAGCATCGAACGCGGCAATCTGACCACGCTGGGCTTCGAAGCTCATGGCGCCGATCACATCGGCCCACTGCACCAGGTTCGTTGCATCGGCCAGGGCCAGGCAGCTGAGGCCGGTCATGCACGGTGTGCCGTTGACCAGGCACAAACCATCTTTGGCACCCAGTTGAACCGGTTGCAGCCCTTCTTCGGCCAAGGCTTGTTGTGCAGAAACGATCTGCCCGCGATAGCTGACATTGCCGACGCCCAGCAGCGCGATACCGATGTGGGCCATGTGGGTCAGATAACCGACCGACCCCTGGGACGGCACCTGCGGAGTGATGCCGCGATTGAGCAGCGCCAGCAATGCTTCGACCACCCGGCGGTGAATGCCGGATTTGCCATGGCTGTAGTTGTGGATCGCGGCGCAGAGGATCGCGCGAGTCTGCTCGTCGGACAGTGGAGCACCGACGCCGCAGGCATGGCTGAGCAAGGTGTTGCGCGACAGCTGGCTGAGTTGTTCATCCTTGAGCGAGACGTTGCACAAGGCGCCCAGGCCGGTGTTGACGCCATAGGCGCGCTCGCCGCTGGCGACGATGCGCTGGACGATCGCCTGGGCATTCTCGATCCGCGCCCAGGTTTGGGCCGACAGCTCAAGCTGCGCACCGTGGCGGGCGACCGCGACCACATCCTGCCAACGCAACGGGGCATCGGCGATAACGATTTTTTCAGCCTGGGACATCTAGAGCCTCATACAAAATTCATGGACGTATGACACCTGTGGCGAGGGAGCTTGCTCCCGTTCGACCGCGCAGCGGTCGCAGATTTTCAGGGCCGCTTCGCAGCCCAGCGGGAGCAAGCTCCCTCGCCACAAAAACGATCAACCTCAAACCACTGCAGCCCGCCGCTGTACGAACCGGTCCACATACTCATCCGCCGGCGAATGCAGGATCTCTCGTGGCGTGCCGACCTGAATCAGCCGGCCATCCTTGAGAATCGCGATGCGATTGCCGATGCGCACGGCCTCGTCGAGGTCGTGGGTGATGAAGACGATGGTCTTGTGCAGGGTCTTTTGCAGTTCCAGCAACTGGTCCTGCATTTCGGCGCGGATCAGCGGGTCGAGGGCGCTGAAAGCTTCGTCCATCAGGATGATGTCGGTGTCCGCCGCCAGGGCGCGAGCCAGGCCCACACGCTGGCGCATACCGCCGGAAAGCTGATGCGGGTATTTGTTTTCGTAGCCCTTCAGGCCCACGGTGTTGATCCAGTGCAGTGCGCGCTCGGCGCACATCTGCTTGCTCTCGCCACGCACTTTCAGGCCGTAGGCGACGTTATCCAGCACGCTTTTGTGCGGCAGCAGGCCGAAGCTCTGGAACACCATGCTGATCTTGTGCCGGCGAAATTCGCGCAGGGCTTCCATGTCGTATTGCAGGATGTCCACGCCGTCCACCAGGATCGCGCCGCTGGTCGGGTCGATCAGGCGGTTGAAGTGACGCACCAGGGTCGACTTGCCGGAACCCGACAGGCCCATGATCACGAAGATCTCGCCGGTGCCGATGCTCAGCGACAGGTCATTCACGCCAACCACGCAACCGGTTTCGGCCAGTACCTGGTCTTTGGTTTTGCCCTGGCTAATCATGGCCAGCGCATCCTTGGAACGGTTGCCGAAAATCTTGAAGACGTTTTTGACTTCGATCTTGCTGATGGCTGCGTTGCTCATTTGCTCACCTCATGCCGTGCACGACCGTACGCCTGTGTAATGCGGTCGATCACCACTGCCAGAATCACGATCGCCAGACCGGCCTCAAGACCACGTCCGACGTTGAGGGTCTGAATCCCCACCAATACGTCTTCACCCAAGCCACGGGCACCGATCATCGAGGCGATCACCACCATCGACAGGGCCATCATGGTGGTCTGGTTGATCCCGGCCATGATGCTCGGCAGGGCCAGCGGCAGTTGCACGCCGAACAGTTGCTGCCAGCGGTTGGCACCGAAGGCGTTGATCGCTTCCATCACTTCACCGTCAACCTGGCGAATACCCAGATCGGTCAGGCGGATCAGCGGCGGCGCAGCGTAAATAACGGTAGCGAAAATCGCCGGGACCTTGCCCAGGCCGAACAGCATCAGCACCGGGATCAGGTACACAAAGCTCGGCATGGTTTGCATGATGTCCAGCAACGGCATCAACACCGAACGCAGGCGATTGCTGCGCGCAGAAAGAATGCCCAACGGAATGCCGATCAGCACCGAGATGACCGTCGCCACCATCATCAGCGCCAGGGTCTGCATCAGCTTGTCCCAGAGACCGACCGCGCCCACCAGGAACAGCAGGCCGACGATGACCGCCGTGGTCACGACTTTGCGGGTCGCGTGCCAAGCCACGCCCGCCACGATCGCCAGCATCAGCCACCAGGGCGCCGCACGCAGCAGCCCTTCAAGATTGACGATGGCCCACAGCAGGGTGTCAGAGATGCTGCGGAACACGTCGCCGTAGTTGGTGACCAGCGTATCGACCCAACCGTTGACCCAGTCGGCGATGGAAAAGGTAAAGCTTTCGGGAAACATAAGAGACTCTCAATCAAGGGGTTGCGATCAAGCATCCGACTGCCGTTGCCGACAGTCGGAGAGGCTCAACCTACAAGGCCGCGTCGATTTTCTTGGCTGCGTCTTCGCTCACCCACGCGTGCCAGACTTCAGGATGTTCCTTCAAGAAGATCTTGGCCAGTTTTGGCGACTCGATCCGCTCTTTGGCCATACGCCCCAGGTTCTGATTCAACAGGTCGATCGGCAGGTTGACCTTTTCCAGCACGGTCACCAGTTCCGGGGCCTGCTCGTGGAAAGTCTTGGAGAGGCCGACCTTGATGGTCACGCGCTTGTCGACACCCGGTTTTTCTTCCAGTTTGACCACGTCGATCTGGCCCATCAGCGGGGTTGGCGACCAGTAGTAGAAAAGGATCGGCTCGCCACGCTTGTAGCTCGACAGCACCGCCGCATCCAGCGCCGGGCCGGTGCCTGGACGGAAGTTGGTGTAGCTGTTTTCCAGGCCGTAGCTTTTCAGCATTTCGCTGTTATCCAGCTCGCAGGTCCAGCCGGCCGGGCAATTGTAGAAACGCCCTTTGGATGGCTCTTCGGCGTCCTTGAATACCGCGGAATATTTAGCCAGATCGGCAATGTTTTTCAGGTCCGGAGCCTTGGCTTCCAGTTTGCGCTTGGCGTCGCCTTCGATCACGTAGCGCGGCACGTACCAGCCTTCGACGGCACCCACCACCGGAGCGCCGACACCGACGACCTTGCCGGCCTTCTCGGCCTTGTTCCAGACTTCGCTGCGGCCGACCCACTCTTCGGCGAACACTTGGATGTCGTTGCTGCTCAGGGCGTTTTCCATGGTGATGGAGTTGCCCGGCAGGCTGTCGGTCTTGCAGTCGTAGCCTTTCTCCAACACGACTTGCAGCACGTCGGTCAGCAGCATGGCGCTTTCCCAGTTCAGGCCGGCGAATTTCACCGGTTTACCCGATTCGCACCAGCCAGCCGCCTGGGTAGCACCGGCACTGGCCAGCAGGCCCATGGAAAGCAAAGTGGTCAGCAGGGTCTTGTTCGATTTCATTGTGTGACGCTCCTAATCATGAGTTGGCTTACGGCAGTCAAGAGGCATCCAGCCCTGTCCACGTCCAATCAGGCCTGCGCTACGCGCGACCCGCCCCGCTTATTGTTGGGTCTGCAACATCGTGATCTCTGCAGGAGCTGCCGCGACAGCTCCTGCAGTGGTCTTTTCTCTTATTTGCCGGTGATCATCGGCAGGTTCAGCCCCTGTTCCTTGGCGCAGTCGATCGCGATCTGGTAACCCGCATCGGCGTGACGCATGACACCGGTGGCCGGGTCGTTGTGCAGCACGCGAGCGATACGCTCGGCCGCTTCGTCAGTACCGTCGCAGACAATCACCATGCCCGAGTGCTGGGAGAAGCCCATGCCGACGCCGCCGCCGTGGTGCAGGGAAACCCAGGTCGCGCCGCTCGCGGTGTTCAGCAGAGCGTTGAGCAGTGGCCAGTCGGACACGGCGTCGGAACCGTCCTGCATCGATTCGGTTTCGCGGTTCGGGCTGGATACGGAGCCGGAGTCCAGGTGGTCGCGACCGATCACGATTGGCGCGGACAATTCACCGCTACGGACCATTTCGTTGAACGCCAGACCGAGCTTGGCGCGCAGGCCCAGGCCAACCCAGCAGATACGTGCCGGCAGACCCTGGAAGCTGATGCGCTCGCGAGCCATGTCCAGCCAGTTGTGCAGGTGGGCGTCGTCCGGGATCAGTTCTTTGACTTTGGCGTCGGTCTTGTAGATGTCCTGCGGGTCGCCCGACAGTGCAGCCCAACGGAACGGGCCGATGCCACGGCAGAACAGTGGACGGATGTAAGCCGGTACGAAACCCGGGAAGTCGAATGCGTTTTCCACGCCTTCTTCTTGCGCCATCTGACGGATGTTGTTGCCGTAGTCGAAGGTCGGCACGCCCATTTTCTGGAAGTCCAGCATCGCTTTAACGTGCACGGCCATCGATTGCTTGGCGGCCTTGACCACGGCAGCAGGTTCGGTCTTGGCGCGAGCGCGGTATTCGTCCCAGGTCCAGCCGGCCGGCAGGTAGCCGTTGAGCGGGTCGTGGGCGCTGGTCTGGTCGGTGACCATGTCCGGGCGCACGCCACGACGGACCAGTTCCGGGAGGATTTCCGCAGCGTTGCCCAGCAGGGCGATGGAGATCGCCTTGCCTTCGGCAGTGTATTTGGCGATACGGGCCAGGGCGTCGTCGAGGTCTTTGGCTTGCTCGTCGACGTAACGGCTTTTCAGACGGAAATCGATACTCACTTGTTGGCATTCGATGTTCAGCGAGCAAGCGCCGGCCAGAGTTGCAGCCAGAGGTTGAGCGCCGCCCATGCCGCCGAGGCCTGCGGTCAGGACCCAACGACCTTTCAGATCATCGTTGTAATGCTGGCGACCGGCTTCGACGAAGGTTTCGTAGGTGCCTTGAACGATGCCCTGGCTGCCGATGTAGATCCAGCTGCCGGCGGTCATCTGGCCGTACATGGCCAGGCCCTTGGCGTCGAGTTCGTTGAAGTGCTCCCAGTTCGCCCAGTGGGGTACCAGGTTGGAGTTGGCAATCAGAACGCGTGGTGCGTTGCTGTGGGTCTTGAACACGCCGACCGGCTTGCCGGATTGCACCAGCAGGGTCTCGTCGTCGTTCAGGTTGGTCAGGCTTTCGACGATCTTGTCGTAGCATTCCCAGTTACGTGCCGCACGACCGATACCACCGTAAACCACCAGTTCTTTAGGGTTCTCGGCGACTTCCGGGTCGAGGTTGTTCATCAGCATGCGCAGCGGCGCTTCAGTCAGCCAGCTCTTGGCGGTCAGCTTGTTACCGCGGGCAGCACGGATTTCAACGTCACGAAACTTAGTAGGTTTATTCTCAGTCACGAAAAGAACTCCTCAGCAATCAATCCAAACCAACCCAGGTAGTGGGCGAGCAAGCCGATGGGCATCAGTGCACATCAGCGAATCAGTGGACGATGGTTGAGTCTTCGTGACTCATACACATACGTCTTTACTTGTACATACAAGCATATGCAATCAAGCGGCCAACTTGTTGAATGAGCATCCAAGAAAATTTCTTACAGGGCTGGAAAGCGCCTGGATCAAGGGTTCTGGACCGACCTTCACTTCCAGCGCTTCACTGACACTGAACACCAGCAGAGTCCCGGCTTCACTAAAAAACCGCTGCTTGCCTTCCAGCCACTGCAACCGCGCACTGTAACGATCCGGTGCATAAATCAGGTTGAAGTCGCGAATCGGCCCACCGAGCAATGCGCAGGACACGTGACTCTCGCCATTGAAAGCAAACGGGTCGAGCGGTAACAACGCCCGCGTATCCAGGCCATCGACGCGCAAGGTCATGCCCTCGCCTTGCAGTACGGTGATCACCCGCTCATAACCGGCAAAGGTGGAAAAACCGCCCGACTCGCCGATGTCGGCAATCGACAGGCGCCAACCAAAACCATCAAGACCTATCCCCGTATCACGGGTGATTTCTTCAGTGCTGCCGCCGCCGTTCTTCCACGGCATGCGCGGGTAATCGGCCGCGCGTAATACCTTCAACTGACTCATTTATGGCTCTTTTTATTTGTGGAACCGTCCTTCCAGACGATGACGGGAACCGGGGTGGATCAAGCGGGCGGCGGTCACCGGCTGACGGCCGGACCAGGTGCGGCGACGAATCAGCAGGCACGGTTCGCCCTTTTCAATCTGTAGCAGCTTGCATTCGGATGGCTCGGCAAGAATCGCTTCGACCACATGCTCGCCCTCGGTCAACGGCGCGACCTGATTCAGATAGGCGTAAGGCGTTTGCAGGGTGAAGTCTTGCTTGAGGTAGTCCGGCGCCACCAGCGCGTTGACGAAACGGTCTTCGATTTGCACCGGGATGTCGTTTTCGAAATGCACGATCAGCGAGTGGAACACCTTCTGGCCTTCGCGCATGTCCAGGGCCAGGGCCCGCTCGGAACCGGCGGCCTCTTCTTCGAGGGTGATCACCTTGCACGTGTGACGATGACCACGGGAGGCGATCTCGTCGGCGATGTTATGCACTTCAAACAGCGCAGACTGACTTTTCGGCTCGGCGACGAACGTTCCGACGCCTTGCATACGCACCAACAGGCCGTCGGCAGTCATCTCGCGCAGGGCGCGGTTGATGGTCATGCGGCTGAAACCCAGCTGGTTGACCAGTTCGCTTTCCGACGGAACGCGGTAGTGCGGCGGCCAGTTTCCACTGTCGATTTGCTGGGTGATCATCTGTTTTACGCGGGCGTACAAGGGCGCCGGACTGTCGCCCATGTTCGCGGCCAACGGGGAGACTGGAGGCGGAGTCGGCACGGTTAATCCTTGTTCATTTGGTAGAGGTTGCTAGCTTGCCGGAGTTTACCGAGCAGGCAAACGTCTGTATATGTATATACAAATAACACACGATGGGGTGCTGAACCATGTCCGCCTTCTTTGCCGAACGCGCGCTGCTGCCTAGTGGATGGGCCAACAATGTACGTCTTGAAGTCAACGCCGATGGCGTGCTGACCCATATCCAGGCCGACTCCCACGCAGATGGCGCCGAACGGTTGAGCGGTCCGCTGCTGCCGGGAATGCCGAATTTACACTCCCACGCCTTCCAGCGGGCCATGGCCGGCCTGGCGGAAGTGGCGGGTAATCCGAATGACAGTTTTTGGACCTGGCGCGATCTGATGTATCGGCTCGTCGGAAAAATCAGCCCGGACCAACTCGGCGTTATCGCCCGTCAGCTGTACATCGAAATGCTCAAGGCCGGTTACACATCGGTCGCTGAATTTCATTACGTCCATCACGACAATAATGGCCAGCCGTATGCGGACCCGGCCGAACTGGCACTGCGCATCAGCCAGGCCGCCAGCTCTGCCGGTATCGGTTTGACCTTGCTGCCGGTGCTCTACAGCCATTCCGGTTTTGGCGGACAGACCCCGAACGAAGGCCAGCGCCGCTTTATCAACAGCACCGAAAACTACCTGAAGCTTCAGTCGCGTTTGCAGCCGATTCTGGCGCAGCAACCGGCGCAGTCGCTCGGCCTGTGTTTCCACTCGTTACGCGCGGTCACACCGCAGCAGATCAGCGAAGTGCTGACAGCCAGCGACAAGCAGTGCCCGGTGCACATTCACATCGCCGAGCAGCAGAAGGAAGTCGACGACTGCCTTGGCTGGAGCGGTCGCCGTCCACTGCAATGGCTGTACGAAAACACCGAAGTCGATCAACGCTGGTGCCTGGTCCACGCCACCCACGCCAACCCGGAAGAAGTCACGCTCATGGCCAAGAGCCGCGCCATCGCCGGCCTGTGCCTGACCACTGAAGCCAACCTCGGCGACGGGATTTTCCCGGCGGTGGACTTCCTGGCGCAGGGCGGGCGCATGGGTATCGGTTCCGACAGCCATGTATCGTTGAGCGTGGTGGAAGAATTGCGCTGGCTGGAATACGGCCAGCGTCTGCGCGATCAGCGGCGTAATCGGTTGTATGGCGCGAATCAGCCGATGGTCGGCCGCACGCTGTATGACGCCGCGCTAGATGGCGGCGCCCAGGCGTTGGGGCAGCCGATCGGCGCCCTGGAAGTCGGCAAGCGCGCGGATTGGTTGGTGCTGGACGGCAACGATCCGTACCTGGCGACGGCCAGTGGCGACGGGATTCTCAATCGTTGGCTATTTGCCGGTGGCGATCGCCAGGTGCGGGATGTRCTGGTCAATGGCCAGTGGGTCGTGCGCGATGGGCGGCATGCCGACGAGGAAGAGAGTAACCGGGCATTCACTCAAGTCCTGCGCGATCTCTTGGGCTGACGCAAAAAAAACTGTGGGAGCGAGCCTGCTCACTCCCACAGTTTTTGCTTTTCGGTGACCGTTAGTTCGAGGTCTTGGCCATCTTGGCATCCGACGTACGCCAGATCAGTCGCGTCGTGTCATAGCCCTGCTGACGCGCCCTGCTCAGCAGTTCTTCACGCACTACGCCATTGACCGTCGGGGTCCGTGACAGCAGCCAGAGATGATGGCGGCTCGGGTCGCCGACAATCGCGGTCTTGTAGTCATCGCTGACGTACAACACCCAGTATTCTCCCTTCGACACACCGGGTATCAATCGCGAGAACCAGGTGTCGAATTCGACCCACAGCTTGTCGGCCTTGCCGACTTCCTGTGGATAAGCCCTGCCCTTGGCCTCTTCCCATTGCCATTGCGAAGTCAGGCAGCGGTTCAGCACCGCCATCTCACCGTCAGGCTTGAGGCTGTAATGGGCTTCGGATTGCGCACAGTTACGCTGGAAATACACCGGCAGACGCGCCAATTCGTACCAGGTTCCCTGGTAACGCTTGAGGTTGACACTATTGACGGTCTTGGGCGCCAACGGATCTACGCCAGAAGAGGCGCAGCCGGCCAATACCAGGCCGGCAAAAAGAACGATCAGGAACCGCTTCATTATTTTTTTCTCCCGTGGGCGAAAAGCCCCGGTTTACTTCAGGCCTTGGCCCGAAAACATCAGCACTTTGTCACCGGCATACTGCACGCTGATAAAGCTGTTTTTGTCGCCCCAGGTGCAGCTGGACATGCCGAGTGCGCCCGAGCAATCGGTGGGTTTGCCCAGCAAGGTTTCAACCTGAGCCTTGGGCATGCCGGTCGACAGCTTCGAATAATTTTCCTGATTGATCTTGCTGCACGCGGCCAACAGCACGCAGAACGAGAGCAAGGCGATAGAACGCAGCGACATGGTGTAACTCCTGGAGCGGAAGAGGGGTGGCATGTTGCCAACCAGAAGCTTAGAAGAGAAAACCCTAATCTGGTTCCCCGACCGTCCGCCTATTTATTAGGCCACTCGTCAGCCTTTTACCGATAAATCAGCCCCTTTCTCAGGTCATTGGGTATTTCGTCGGTTTTCGTCAATACCCGCCTAATCTTTGGCGCTGGCCAGTCGACATAAAAGCAGCGCCAAGCCCTCGACTGTGGCAAATTGACGCCCCTTTGCTGACCAGCCACTGCGCGGTAGATCATTTAATGACCAGAAACATGAAATTCAGCCACAAGATCTTGTTGGCAGCCGCTCTCGTGGTGGCCGTTGCATTCGCCTGTTTCATCCTGTTCAACGATTACCGCCAGCGTCAAACCCTGCGCAGCAG
>NZ_JBFTMK010000059.1:0-13364 GCF_056396965.1 Pseudomonas sp. 05N434 | reverse complement strand
AAGAATCCCCGGCGCGCTTCGATGTCACCGCCAAACGTCTGCACCGCTGGACGCGCGGCGACTGGCAATTGCTTCCTTGGGTATTCGGGCACTGGACGGGGGCTCAGGCGGTACCGCCGATTGGCCGCTGCAAGATGCTCGACAACCTGCGTCGCTCGTTGTTCGCGCCCTTCGCCCTGG
Organism: Pseudomonas sp. 05N434; assembly: GCF_056396965.1. Lineage (NCBI taxonomy): Bacteria > Pseudomonadati > Pseudomonadota > Gammaproteobacteria > Pseudomonadales > Pseudomonadaceae > Pseudomonas > Pseudomonas sp. 05N434. The sequence continues at coordinate 13,184 of NZ_JBFTMK010000059.1, read as the reverse complement.
CCAGTCTGGTGTTCTGCTGGTGGCTGCCGTTGCCGCTGGCGCTGCTCGCTACACTGTTCGTGCTGGCGACCCTGATGATTCCGGCCCTGCTGCCAACCGTCTGCTCCCTGCTGCCGCAGCGGCGCGGCATCCGTCTGCGCAATCACTTCGGCATGTTAGGTGCCGACCTGCGTCGCGCGGCTCTGCAGATTGTGCTCTCGCTGGCCTTTTTGGCGGACCTTGCATGGCGCATGGGTGACGCTATCGGGCGCACCTTGGTGCGGATGTTCTCCAGCCACGATCACCTGCTCGAATGGACCACCGCTGCGCAGGCGTCCAGCTGCCCTTTGCCAGACCTGCGCGGCAGTTACCGGCTGATGGCTGGTGGCACCGCGCTTGCACTGCTGATAAGCGCAGTTGGCCTGGCCTTGGCGCCCAGCTCCTGGCCGCTAGCCGGTCCACTAGCGTTGCTCTGGTTGGCAGCGCCGGCGTTGGCTCTGCTGAGCAGCCGGCCATCGAAGGTCGCCCGCCAGCGCACGGCTTCGCCGCTGGACGCGCATGCCCTGCGCTTGACCGCGCGACACACCTGGCGCTTCTTCGAAACCTTCGTTACAGCGGAGGATAACCTGCTGCCGCCGGACAATTTCCAGGAACAGCCCAAACCGGTACTCGCACATCGCACCTCGCCGACTAACATTGGGCTCTACCTGCTCTCGGCAGTCGCTGCCCGCGACTTTGGCTGGGCCGGCAGCATTGAGACGCTCGAGCGCCTGGAAGCGACCATGGCAACCCTGGAGAAGCTGCCGCGTTACCGCGGGCATTTTTTCAACTGGTATGCGACCCACGACCTGCGAGCCTTGCATCCGGCCTACGTGTCGTCGGTCGATAGTGGTAACTTCGCCGGGCACCTGATCGTGCTCGCCAACGCCTGCGATGAGTGGCGGGAAAGCCCGTTGGCGCAGGAGGCCTGTCGTGGCCTGATGGACGACCTGTGGCTGGTCCAGGAGGCCATTGGCGGGCTGTCGGGCGCCGGTGGCGAGCCGCTGCGGCAACTGCGCGACGATCTGGAGGAAGTCCGCGTCCACTTGGCGGGGCTGCAAGCATTCGACGGACTGCTGCCGAGTCTGAAGCGGCTGACCGAGAAGGCCGCCAAGGTGGCCGTCAGGGTCGTTCCGGTCGGCGAGGGTGATGACCTGCTGTTCTGGGTCGAAGCGCTGCGCAAGGCAGTGGCTGAACACCTGCGCGACCGCACGCTGCCGGACGAGGCGCGGTCTACATTGGCGCCGCGCTTGCAAGCGCTCGCCGATATGGCCCGGGCGATGGCCGGGGCGATGGACTTCAGTTTTCTGCTCGACCCCGAACGAAAGCTGCTATCGATCGGCTACTCCCAAACCGATAATCGCCTCGATCCGAGCTGCTATGACTTGCTCGCCTCGGAAGCACGACTGGCCAGCCTGTTCGCCATTGCCAAGGGGGATGTCCCGACTCGTCACTGGTTCCGCCTCGGACGCATCGCAACGCCGGTCCCCGGCGGCTCGGCGCTGATCTCCTGGTCCGGCTCGATGTTTGAATATCTGATGCCGTCACTGGTGATGCGAGCGCCGGCTGGCAGCCTGCTGGAACAGAGCACTCGTCTGGTGGTGGCGTTACAGGAAGCCTACGGCCGTTCGTTGGGCATCCCCTGGGGGATCTCGGAGTCCGCCTACAACGCCCGCGATCTGGAGTTCACCTACCAGTACTCCAATTTCGGTGTGCCCGGGCTTGGCCTCAAGCGCGGGCTGTCCGAGAACGTGGTGGTCGCGCCTTATGCGACCGGTCTGGCGGCGATGATCGATCCGCAGGCGGCGCGCCGCAATTACGAGCGRCTGGCCGGGATGGGCGCGCAGGGCCGCTATGGTTTCTACGAGGCGCTGGACTTCACCCGCTCACGGCTGCCGGATGACGAGAATGTGGCGATCGTTCGCTGCTTTATGGCCCACCATCAGGGCATGACCATCGTTGCCATCGCCAATGCCTTGCACGATGGCAGGATGCGCTGCCGTTTCCACCGCGAGCCGATGATTCAGGCCTGCGATTTGCTACTGCAGGAGCGCGTGCCACGGGACGTACTGTTGGCGCATCCACGAGCCGAAGAGGTGACTGTTTCCGCGACCGAGGGCCGCAGCGAAACCCTGCGGCGCATCGATGCGGGAGGCGGCGGCGCGCCGATCACCCATCTGCTCTCCAATGGCCGCTACGCGCTGATGCTCACCTCGGCAGGCGGCGGTTACAGTCGCTGGGGGGATATCGACGTGACGCGCTGGCGTGAGGATGCCACCCGCGATGACTGGGGCAGCTTCATCTTCCTGCGTGACACCCAAAGTGGGGAAGCCTGGTCGGCGACGCTGCAGCCCAGTGGCCGCGACGTTGAAAACGGCGAGGTGCTGTTCCACGAGGATCAGGCCGAGTTCATTCATCGCCAAGGCTCGCTGGTCACCAGCCTGGAAGTACTGGTGTCCGGCGAGGACAACGGCGAAGTGCGGCGAGTTTCGCTGGTCAACAACGGGCGCAGGCCACGCGACATCGAACTGACCTCCTATGCCGAGGTGGTCCTGGCGACTCGGGCCGCTGACAGCGCGCATCCAGTGTTCTCGCGAATGTTCGTGCAGACTGAATACCTTGCCGAGTTCACGGCACTGGTCGCCACTCGCCGCCCGCGTGGACCGGAGGAAACGCCGGTATGGGCGGCGCACTTCGTGGTGGTGGAAGGTGAACTGATCGCTGATCCGCAATACGAGTCCGACCGCGCGCGTTTCCTTGGCCGCAACCGTAGCGTGCGCGAGGCGCTGGCGATCACCGGGCATCGGGCGCTGTCGAACAGCCAGGGGACGGTCCTCGATCCGATCTTTTCCTTGCGTCAACGTCTGCGGGTTGGGCCCGGCAAAGTTGCGCGGGTAGCCTTCTGGACGGTGGTCGCAAGCTCGCGAGAGGAATTACTGGATCTGATCGACAAGCACCATGAACGCAATGCCTTCGAGCGCGCCAAGACCCTGGTCTGGACCCAGGCCCAGGTGCAATTGCGCGACCTTGGCATCGACTCCGAGGAGGCGGCGGACTTCCAGCGCCTGGCCGCGCCGATTCTCTATGTTGACCCACGTTTTCGCGCTTCGGCGCCGGCCATCATACGAGGGGCGGGGTGCCAGTCGGGGCTATGGCCGCTGGGGATTTCTGGTGATCTGCCGTTGGTTCTCTTGCGCATCGACGAGGTCGAGGACCTCGCCCGGGTCCGTCAGTTGCTGCGTGCCCGTGAATACTGGCGGATAAAGGGCCTGCACGTCGACCTGGTCATCCTCAACGAACGGGCGTCGTCCTATGTGCAGGACCTGCAGGAGGCGATAGAAACCGCAGTACGCAGCACTCAGTCTCGCCTGCACTTTGGCGAGGAGCGCAGGCGCGGTGCGGTCTACACATTGCGCACCGACCTCATGACCGTAGAAACACGGGCATTGCTGCAGGCCGTGGCGCGAGTCGAGTTGATCGCCCATCGTGGTTCCATTGCAGACCAGCTCGAGCGCCTGCCAAAGCCTGCGCCGCGCAACTGGCTTGCCGTCCGCCAGCCTCCGTCAATGCCAGTGTGGCCGTTGCCGGAGGCACCGGTCGGGGATGACGGCCTGGAGTTTTTCAATGGCCTGGGTGGCTTTGATCGCAACGGGCGGGAATACCTGATCACGCTTGAGCGCGACCAGACGACGCCCGCGCCGTGGATCAATGTGATCGCTAACCCGGCGTTCGGCTTCCAGGTCTCGGAGCACGGCAGCGGCTACACTTGGGCCGAGAACAGCCGTGAAAACCAACTCACCCCCTGGTCCAATGACCCGGTCGCTGACCCGGGGGGCGAGGCGCTGTATATCCGCGACGAGGAAAGTCACCAGCTTTGGAGCCCTACCGCGCAGCCGATCCGCGACGACGGCGTCTACCGCGCTGCGCACGGCTTCGGCTACAGCCGCTTCAACCATTCGGCACACGGCATTCACACGCAATTGCTGCAGTATGTGCCGCTGGACGACCCATTGAAAATTTCCCGACTGACCCTGCGCAATCTGTCCGGGCGGCCACGTCAACTGTCGGTGACGGCCTATGTGGAATGGGTGCTCGGCACCTCGCGCGGGACCAACGGGCCGTTCATCCAAACGGAGATCGACGCCGCCAGCGGCATGCTGCTGGCRCACAACCCATGGAGTATCGCCTTCCCGGGCCGTGTGGCATTTGCTGATCTCGGCGGCCGGCAAAGCGCCTGGACCGCCGACCGCCGCGAATTCCTCGGTCGCCATGGCGGGCCGGCGGCGCCTCGGGCGCTGCTCGGTAGAGCTCCGTTGTCCGCGGCCTGCGGTGCCGGTCTGGACCCATGCGCGGCGCTGCAGTGCGTCGTCGAGCTGGCCCCCGGCGAGTCTGTCGAGGTGCTGGTTTTGCTGGGGCAGGCCGTATCGACCGATGCTGCCCGGGAGATGGTTCTGCGTTACCGCGAGCGTGACCTGGACGAGGTACTTGCAGCGGTCAAACGGCACTGGGACGAAGTGCTCGGTGCAGTGCAGGTACGCACGCCCGACCGCGCCCTGGATATCCTGCTTAACGGTTGGCTGCTCTACCAGACTCTGGCTTGCCGCATCTGGGCTCGTTCGGCGTTCTACCAGGCCAGCGGTGCCTATGGTTTCCGTGACCAGTTGCAAGACTGCATGGCACTGGCATTCGCACACCCAGCGCAAACCCGGTCTCATCTGCTGCGTGCTGCCGCCCGGCAGTTCGTCGAGGGCGATGTGCAGCACTGGTGGTTACCGCATTCGGGGCAGGGGGTCCGTACGCGGATTTCCGATGATCGTGTCTGGCTGGCCTTTGCCTGCGCCACCTATGTCACGTCTTCCGGGGATGCCGGGGTGCTGGACGAGAGCGTGCCGTTCATCGAAGGGCGGCAGTTGCTCCCCAGCGAAAGCGACGCGTTCTTCCAGCCGATGCCCGCGGACGAGTCGGCTTCGCTGTTCGAACATTGCGCCCGCGGTCTCGACCAGTGTCTGACGCTGACCGGTGCCCAAGGCTTGCCGCTGATCGGCAGCGGCGACTGGAACGACGGTATGAACCGGGTTGGCGTGGGCGGGCAGGGCGAGAGTGTCTGGCTCGGCTGGTTGCTGTTGAGCACCTTGAACAGTTTTGCGCCTTTGGCCGACGGCCGCGACGATCAGCGTGCCAAGCGGTGGCGGGCGCATGCGGGGTTGCTGCGCAAAGCGTTGGAGCGTGAGGCCTGGGATGGCGACTGGTATCGCCGGGCGACGTTCGACGATGGTACGTGGCTCGGCTCGGCGGCGTGCGAGGAATGTCGGATCGACTCCATTGCGCAGTCCTGGGCGGTACTCTCAGGTGGCGCCGATCCCGCCCGCGCGAGGCTGGCGATGGCCTCGCTGGAGCGTCTGCTGATCCGCCGCGACGACAACCTGGCGTTACTGTTCGCACCCCCGTTCGCGCACACTTCGCTCGACCCCGGCTATATCAAAGGCTACCCGCCAGGCCTGCGCGAGAATGGCGGGCAGTACAGCCATGCGGCGATGTGGACGATCCTGGCGTTGACCCGACTCGGGGAAGGCGATAAGGCCGTCGAGTTGTTCGCGCTGCTCAATCCGATCAACCATGCGCGCACGCCACAGCAGGTCGAGCGCTACAAGGTCGAACCTTATGTGATCGCCGCGGATGTCTATTCCGTTGCGCCGCATATAGGCCGGGGTGGCTGGACCTGGTACACCGGCTCGGCCGGCTGGATGTACCGCGCCGGCGTAGAGGGGATTCTGGGGTTGCGCCGAGAGGGGGCGTTTCTCGTTGTCGATCCCTGCATCCCGCGTCACTGGCCAGGTTTTGAAGCCCGTCTGAGGCTGGACGGCAGCGACTACACGATCAGCCTGAAGTCGGCGGGACGACGTTGCCGGGACCTCGAGCAGGCGCTGCTCGATGGTGTACCGCAGACCTGCGAGCAAGGGGCCGTTCGCGTGCCGCTGGACGGATGTGCGCATCGTCTTGAGCTTGTTCTCTAATGGGTACGCTGGCGCACAGAACTACGTTGCCGATGCGTTCAATCTGGAGGTGTTCAGAAAGTCCTGGATCACAATCGGAGAATCGTCATGCTACAAACAATCGTGGTCGTCCTGATCGTCCTGTGGTTACTTGGGCTGGTAACGTCGTACAGCCTGGGCGGCTTCATTCATGTCCTGTTGATCGTGGCGCTGATTTTGCTGGCGGTCAGTTTCTTTCAGAGCAGGCGCTCATAAGCCTCTTYGGTCCTGCCGATGAACAGGGTTGAGCGCCGCTCGCGGACAGTACAGTCCACACTCGCCGATGAAGCGCTTTTCGATCGCCTGCAGCGTGCCGCCTTGGGTTATTTCCTGCAGACATTGAATCCGTTTAACGGACTGGTGGCCGATACCTCGCGTCCCGGTTCGCCCGTCAGTATCGCGGTGGTCGGATTCGCCCTGTCAGTGTATCCGCTGGCCGTAGATCGGGGCTGGTTGACACGGGCCGACGCGCTGCGGTTCAGCCTCGCCGCACTGCGTTTCTTCCAGGCCAGCGATCAAAGCGGTAGCCCCGGGGCGACAGGATATAAAGGGTTTTATTATCACTTCCTTGATATCCATACGGGTGTGCGGGTTTGGCGCTCGGAACTGTCGATGATCGACACCGCTTTGCTGATCGCCGGCGTGTTGACGGCAAGCCTGTATTTTTGCGTGGATACCGCTGACGAGAACGAGTTGCGGGGCCTGGCCGACTTTCTTTATCGGCGCATCGACTGGCGCTGGGCACAGGACAGTGGTGAGACGATAAGGCAGGGTTGGAAACCCGAATGCGGGTTCCTGCATTACGGCTGGGAGGGCTACAGCGAGGCCATCCTGCTGTATGTGTTGGCGCTCGGCTCGCCAAGCTGTGCAATCGTGGGCGACTGCTACCGGGCATGGACCTCCACCTATCAGTGGGAAAACCTCTACGACCATGACTATCTCTATGCCGGGCCGCTGTTTGTCCACCATTTCTCCCATGCATGGATAGATTTTCGCGGCATCCACGATGGTTTCATGCGTGAGAAGTGCTCGGACTACTTCCAGAACAGCCGACGCGCCGCTTACATCCAGCGTGAGTACGCGCGGCGTAACCCGCAAGAGTTCGCCGGCTACGCTGAAAATTGCTGGGGCTTGTCCGCTTGCGATGGGCCGAGCGATGAGCAGCCACAGCTGTCCAATGAGCCGCGGCGATTGTTCGGTTATGCCGCTCGTGGCGTACCGTACGGGCCGGATGACGGCACACTGTGCGCCCCCTCGGTGGTGGCGTCGTTGCCGTTTGCGCCGGAAATTGTCCTCGACGCGGTGCGGCATATGATGGAGCGCTACCCGGAAATGTGCGTCGAAGGGCGCTTTTCCAGCAGCTTCAATCCGAGCCTCGCCGATGCCAACGGGCGCGCCTGGGTGTCCCCAGGGCACTACGGGCTCGATCAGGGCATTGTACTGATGATGATCGAGAACCATCGTAGCCAACGGATTTGGGAGCTGATGCGCGCCTGCCCCTACATCCGCGACGGTTTGCAGCGCGCAGGGTTCCATGGCGGCTGGTTGCAGCAAACGCCATTTGCGGGAGCAGGCTGATGACGCAAGACTACGATGGGTCGATCACCACGCCGCAGGATGCTTATGAGCGTCAACGCCTGGCCAGTGTGCATCCGCCGCGCTGGGTCAATCCGCACGCTGCCGAGCGCTACCACTTGGTGATAGTCGGTGCGGGGCCTGCGGGTCTGGGCGCCGCGAAAACCGCTGTAGCGCTCGGCGCCAGGGTGGCGTTGATTGAATGCAGGTTGATCGGCGGCGATTGTCTGAACAATGGTTGTGTACCGTCGAAGGTGATTATCCGGACGGCGCAGTTGTATGCCGAAATGCGCGATGCCCGGCACTATGGCGCGCAAGTGCCGAGCGACATTCAGGTCGACTTCGCTGCCGCGATGGAGCGCGTACGGCGTATCCGCAGTCACCTCAGCGGCGGCGATTCGGCGGCACGATTGAGCGCAATTGGCGTGGATATGTTCTTCGGCGAAGTGCGCTTCACGGGGGCTGATTCGCTGACCGTCGATGGGCAGACCCTGCGCTTTCGCAAAGCCTTGATTGCGACTGGCGCGGCCCCGAATATCCCGCTGATTCCCGGTCTCGCGCAAGCCGGTTACCTAACCAATGAAAACGTTTTCGATCTGACCGAGTTGCCGCGCCGCCTGCTGGTGATTGGTGGCGGCCCCCTTGGCTGTGAACTGGCCCAGGCCTTCTCCCGGCTTGGCGCACAAACCACCATCGTGCAAGACATGCCGCTGTTCCTCGGCAACGAGGAACGGGACGCCGCGCAACTGCTCTCGGATGCCTTCGCTCGCGACGGCATCGAGGTCCGTCTGAACACCCAGGTCGTTGCCGTGCGCGTAGAGGGTGGGCAGAAACTGGTCGACCTGGTCAGCGACGATTACCGCAGTACGGTTGCCGTCGATGCGATCCTCGCCGGCATCGGCCTCTCGCCGAATGTCCAGGGCCTGAACCTGGAAGCCGCCGGTGTCGACTACGACGCCAGTGAGGGAATCCGTGTCGATGACTTCCTGCGCACAAGCAATCCGCTTATCTACGCTGCCGGGGATGTCTGCCTTGAGCACAAGTACACCCATACCGCCCTGGCTTCAGCCCGCATTGTCGTGCAGAACGCCCTGCTGCGCGGTCGCGAGCGGATGAGCCGGCTGGTAATCCCCTGGTGTACCTACACCGATCCGGAGATTGCTCACGTCGGTTTGTATGTGCGTGAGGCCAACCGTCGGGATATTCCGGTGAAAACCTTCACCATTCCCATGCATCAGGTCGATCGTGCGGTCACTGACAGTGAGGAGGAGGGTTTCGTGAAAATCCACGTCAGGGAGCGCACGGACCAGATTCTCGGTGCCACCATCGTCGCTCGCCATGCCGGCGACATGATCAACGAAATCACCCTGGCCATGGTGGCGGGCGTCGGCTTGCGCACATTGGCCCTGGTGATCCATGCCTATCCCACGCAGGCGGAGGCGATCCGCAAGGCCGCCGATGCCTACAATCGTACCCGCTTGCCTCCTCGCGTCAGGTCACGTTTGGCGCGTTGGATGGAGCGCTGAGTCAGTAGCCTGAAGCCGTCCCAGCAGYGCCTTGGCGCGTGCACAGACATTGTCGATGCTGAAGCCGTATTCGCGCAGCAGTACGTCGGCCGGTGCCGAGGCGCCGAAGTGTTCTACCCCGAGCATGTCCCCCCGCGCGCCAATGTAGCGCTCCCAGCCTTGCCGCACACCCAACTCGACCGCCAGCCGCGCGCCGACTGACGGCGGCAGTACCGCGTCGCGCTCGGCCTGCGGCAGGGCCTCGAACAGCTCCCAACTGGGCATGGAGACACAGCGCACGGCAATGCCTTCGCGTTCCAGGCGCTCGCCCGCCGCCAGGATCAAGGCGACTTCCGAGCCACTGGCGAGCAGGATCAGTTCGGGCTCGCTGTTCGCCGCATCGCTCAGCACATAGGCGCCGCGACGCAATCCATCTGCCGGGGCATAGCGGTTGCGATCCTGGGTTGGCAACGATTGCCGGGTCAAGACCAGCAGCACAGGGCGGTCACGGGTGGTCACCGCAACCTGCCAGGCGACTGCGGCTTCATTGGCGTCGGCGGGGCGGATCAGCACCAGATTCGGGATGGCGCGCAGGCTCGCCAGTTGTTCGACAGGCTGATGGGTAGGGCCGTCCTCGCCGAGCGCCAGGCTGTCGTGGGTGAACACATGCACCACGTGCAGGCCCATCAGTGCCGCGAGGCGTAGCGGTGGGCGCATGTAGTCAGAGAAGATCAAGAAGGTCGCACCAAAGGCAATGAAGCCGCCGTGTGCGGCAAGGCCGTTGACGATGGCGCCCATTGCATGTTCGCGCACGCCGAAGTGCAAGTTGCGACCCGCTTTGCTCCAGCCGCCCACGTCAGAGCCTTGTTGATCCGTGCCCGTGGTAGGCGGCGGGTTGAAGTCTCCAAGGCCCTTGAGCGCGGTTTTCGTTGAGGGATCGAGGTCGGCGGAGCCTCCGCTCAATGCTGGCAGACGGGGCGCGATGGCATTGATCACCATGGCGCTGGCGTCGCGTGTGGCCAACCCCTTGGCATCGGTGGGAAACACCGGAATGTCTGCATCCCAGCCCGGCGGCAGTTCCCCGTTCAGGCGCTGCTCCAGTTCATGGGACAGTTCTGCAAAGGCCTTGGTGTAGACGTCCATGCGCATGTGCCAGGCAGCCTCGCTCCGCACCCCGTGTTCCACGGCCTTGCGGAAATGCGCCAAGGCAGCGTCGGGTATCAGGAAGTCCGGCTCGGTGGGCCAGCCCAGCTTCTCCTTGGTCTTGCGCACCTCTTCCACGCTGAGCGGCGAGCCGTGGGCCTTGAAGGTGTCCTGCTCGGGTGAGCCGTAGCCGATATGTGTACGAACGAGAATTAACGATGGCCGCGTGCTTTGCGCCCGTGCCGCCTGCAGCGCGGCATCTATCGCCAATAGGTTATTGCCATCTGCCACCGACACTGTGTGCCAGCCGTAGGCCTCAAATCGCCGCGCACGATCCTCGGAGAAGGTCATGGCGGTGCCGGCGGCCAGAGTAACGGCATTGTCGTCGTACAGGCAGGTGAGCTTGCCCAACCCGAGATGGCCGGCGAGCGAGGCGGCCTCGCTTGCCACGCCTTCCATCAGGTCGCCGTCGCTGACGAGGGCGTAGGTATGGTGGTCGACGACCGCATGACCGGGACGGTTGTAGCGCGCGGACAGTTGCGCCTCGGCCATCGCCATGCCGACCGCGTTGGCCAGGCCCTGACCAAGCGGCCCGGTAGTGGTCTCCACGCCGGGCGTGTGTCCGCGCTCGGGATGCCCTGGCGTCTTGCTACCCCATTGGCGGAAACGCTTGATCTCCTCCAGCGCAAGCTCGTAGCCACTGAGGTGCAGCAGACTATAGAGCAGCGCCGAGYCGTGTCCGGCGGAGAGCACGAAACGGTCGCGGTCGGGCCACTGCGGGTTGCGCGGGTTGAACTTTAACCAGCGCGTCCACAACACATAGGCCATCGGCGCGGCACCGAGCGGCAGACCGGGGTGGCCGCTATCGGCTTTTTGCACCATGTCGAGCGAGAGGAAGCGTAGGGTATCGATGCATTGCTGGTCGAGTTTGCTGGTCATGATGGTCTCTTGGTGAGGTAAAGGGGACTCAGCGCGTCGCGGGTGTTTCGGTTGTGGTCCACATCCATCATCGGGTTCACGTCCCTTTACTCGCGGTTCCCGCTTTGATCCAACGCTCATCAGGTATGTCGTGTATTCCACCACCAGATAAAAAATGCCCGCCCATGCGCCGGGATTTCTCGTTGAGCCTCTACCCAATCCTGAGCGTTGGCCTCTGCCCATGAGTCGTTTCGAGGTCCTCCTGAATTTCAGCTATAAACTTGCCTATCGCTCGATTGCAATTGAGGCTGGCTGTACTAATTCCCGTAACCAACAGCTCTACTCGACCAGAGACAGGCTCGAATATCAGAGCTTGCAGTGATCCGCTTTGATCGACTCGGCACTCGCAGGACAGGGGACGGAGTGCTGACTCGATGATGTGACGCAACTCAAGCGTGGATAGCATGATGACTCCAGTGAAGACGGTGGACTCGGGAAGGGCGAGTGTTGAACCGTCTCATAGCTGGAGTGTGAGGGACGCCGTCGGGGTGGTCTGTTCGCTAGAACACGCAGGTGCGGGTCAGCAAGACGGTTTTAACGGAACATAGGGCAACAGGCGCTCGGTTTCTTTTCTGACGACGGCGTAGCACTCGCAACTCAGTTGCTCAAGTGCGGCCCTGTCCAGCACCTTGATATGGCCACGGCTGTATTCGATGACGCCCAGGCGTTGCAGTTTGCCAGCGGCATCGGTCACGCCTTCACGGCGTACGCCGAGCATGTTGGCGATCAACTCCTGGGTCATGATCAGTTGATTGTCTTGCAAGCGATCGAGAGACAGCAGCAACCAGCGGCACAATTGTTGATCGATCGAGTGGTGGCGGTTGCACGCGGCGGTCTGCGCCATCTGGGTGATCAACGCCTGGGTGTAGCGCAACATCAGCAGGAGCATCTCCCCGTGGCGATTGAACTCATCCTTGAGTCGCTGGCTGGGTAACCGAAAGGCATGCCCGGCGCTCTGCACGATCGCCCGGCTTGGTGTGCTTTCACCACCCATGAAGACGGCGATGCCGATCAAGCCTTCATTGCCTACCACTGAAATTTCCGCCGATGCGCCGTTTTCCATCACATACAGTAAGGACACGATGGCGTCGGTGGGGAAGTAGACGTGCCGCAGGACATCCCCGGATTCGTAGAGCACCTTGCCGAGCGGCAGGGTGATCAGTTCGAAGTAGGGCAACAAGCGCTCCCTCGATTGTGCAGGAAGGGCCGCCAGAAGATGGTTCTGTTGTGGCTTGGGTGTATCAAACATATCAGCCAGCATCCGAGGTTGAGACTTCCAATACCTAAAGATTAATCCATGGCGCACGCCGTACGCTGCCATATGGGGCCGTCCGTCGGTTTTGCCGGCACATTCAATTCGGGCCAGGCCCTTGGACGGCCGTCGAGGATTGGCGGCTCCATAGGCTCCTTGTCATCTTTCAGGCCTTTGAAGAGCGGCGTAACGGAGGAAGACGATGCGAGCGCTTCGATCAGGCGTGAGTGCTATTAAGTGCAAAGAAGCGTCAATGGCTCACCAGCGGCAACATCACCACGAACTCACTTCCCTTACCATTACCCTCGCTCGTGGCGGTGACCTTGCCACCGTGCGCTTCGACCAGCTCCCGAACGACGGTCAACCCGATGCCCAAACCGGAGCCGTTGAAACCTATGGCGTGTTCGTCTTGAACATAAGGGTCAAAAATAAAAGGGAGTGCTTTAGCCGAAACGCCGATTCCATTGTCGGAAATACTTATCTTCAGAACGTCGGCCTCTACCGTGGCAGACAGCTTGATTCTGCCTTCGGCCGGAGTGTACTTGGCCGCATTCGCCAGTAGATTGTGAAGAATCTGAGCGAGGCGTCCTGAATCACCATTCACCATCAAGGTGCCATCTGGAAGATGGACGTCGAACTGCTGCTGTTGCGCGATCATCACAGGACCACACGCATCAACAG
>NZ_JBFTMK010000058.1:0-14128 GCF_056396965.1 Pseudomonas sp. 05N434 | reverse complement strand
ACAGACTGCTGACGAAGCTAACGAGCGTGCTCTGCGCATGCTGGAAAAAGCTAGCCGCAAGTAATAATCCTTCGGGATTGTTATCAAGCCGATCCATTTTTTGGGTCGGCTTTTTTATTGCCTGAGGTTTCTGCAGGCCATAAAAAACCCGCCGATGCGGCCTGCATCGGCGGGTTGCTTTAACGCGTTACTGCTGCAGGTCGATCGGCGCACTCGAGACCATCGGTGCCGACGTATTCGGCACGGCGATTTCCACCGGCAGGCCATCCTCAGCGGCGACCACGTCGCGCACTACATCCCAGTTCATGCGCAAGTTGTTGGTGATGTCCTCACGCTTGAGCATCGCATTGATCACGGCGGTGTGCTTGTCGACCACCGAAGGGTTGCCTTTGTCATCCAGCGGCGTGTGCGCTTCCAGATAAACCTTGCCGCCACTGAGGCCGAACTTGTACGGATCGTTGAGGATGCGTACCGACGTCCCTACCGGCACCATGCTGGCCATTTCCAGCACGTTGTTGTTGAACATGCGGAAGCAACCGTGGCTGGTACGCATGCCAATGCCGAACTTCTTGTTCGAACCGTGGATAAGGTACCCCGGAGTGCCCAGGGTGAATTTGAATGGCCCCAGCGGGTTATCCGGGCCGGCCGGCACTACGTTCGGCAGTGGGTCGCCATCGGCGGCGTGCTCAGCCTTGATCGACGCTGGAGGGGTCCAGGTCGGGTTCGGCGTCTTGGCGACGATGCTGGTGTGGGCAATCGGCGAACCCCAGCCTTCACGGCCGATACCCAGCGGGAAGGTGTACACCACGTTCCGGCCTTTCGGGTAGTAGTAGAGGCGGTATTCAGCCAGATTGATGACGATGCCTTCACGCGGGCCAGGTGGCAGGATGAAGCGCGTCGGCAGGACGATTTCGGTACCGGCGCCCGGCAGCCATGGATCGACGCCAGGGTTGGCCGCGACCATTTCCAAATAGCCCAGGTCGTAGGTGGTGCCAAGGTCGRCGAAGGTGTCTTCGTATTTGGCCTTGATCACTTGCACCTGGCCGACAATGTCTTCACCGGGTGGTGGCAGGGGCAACTCCAATGCTGCAACGGGACCCGCCACGCAGAGCGCAGCAAGAGACAGGCAGCGGGTGACGGCGGGAAAGCGCGGCAACATCCGGAAAATCCTTCGCATGATCGACAAGGGTATAAAAACCCGATTGTACACCGCCGCCCGTTATTTCGGGGAGATGCAAGACCTGCGGCGAGGGGGATTACCTGTGGTGGAAGCTTTCCTGTGGCAAGGGAGCTACAGCTCGAACCGCAACTCAGGCCAGATCGGCGAAGTGCCGCGTTTTTGCGATTCCAGAATGGCCCGGCACAGCGAGCACAGGCGCTGGTCCTGGAAGACCGTGCGATCGACGCTCGACCAGCGTGGTTGCGCCGGCAACAGGCTGCCGCACAGGGTTCGGTCCGCCGAGCCGCCCAGTTCCAGCTGACGGGTCACCAGATGCACCCGCACTTCCTGGCAGGCGAACAGATCCAGCTGTTCGTCAGGCTCGATCAGTTGATAGGCAAAAAGGGACCAGGCGGGACGCGGCATCGGGGCCTCCAAATCGGGGGCGCCACCTTAGCCGAAACGCCGCCGCTAGAAAAGCGTCAAAGCAGCGGTTTCAGTGTCGGCCAGACATTTTCCAGCAACTTGCCCTGAGCCCCCGCCGCCGGGTGCAGGCCGTCGGATTGCATCAGGTCTGGATGACCGCCCACGCCGTCGAGAAAAAACGGCACCAACGGGATTTTTTTCTCGTCGGCCACCTTGGTGAAAGCCTCGGCAAATGCCTGGGTGTAACGCGCACCGTAGTTGGGCGGCAACTGCATGCCCAGCAGCAGTACCTTGGCACCACTGGCGCGGGAGCTGTCGATCATCGATGCAAGATTTTGTTGCAATTGTGTTGGCAGCATTCCACGCAGTCCGTCATTGCCCCCCAACTCGAGGATAACCAGCTCAGGCTTATGCTCTGCAAGCAGCGCCGGCAGGCGTGCCCGGCCTCCGGCACTGGTGTCGCCACTGATGGATGCATTGACCACCTTATCGTCGAAACCTTCGTGCTTGAGCCGTTGCTCGAGCAACGACACCCACCCCAACCGGGTATCCAGGCCGAAACCGGCGCTGATACTATCGCCAACGATCAGGACTGTACCCGCCGCTGCGTTCTGGGCCATGCACATCAAGGCCAGGCCAGCACTCAAAAACCACACACGCATCGGATTCTCCATGGGCGCAAGCATTCTCACCGCGAAGAACCTCAGCAAAGTGGTTCCCAGCGCGGAAGGTGAACTGACTATCCTGCACGAACTCAGCCTGGAACTGAACAAGGGCGATAGCCTGGCCATTGTCGGCGCCTCCGGTTCCGGCAAATCCACCCTCCTCGGTCTGCTTGCCGGCCTCGACCTGCCGAGCAGCGGCGAAGTCACTCTCGCCGGCCAAGGCCTGAGCAATCTCGACGAAGACCAGCGCGCGCGCATTCGCGCCGAGCACGTGGGGTTTGTCTTCCAATCCTTTCAACTGCTCGACAGCCTCAACGCCCTGGAAAACGTCATGCTGCCGCTGGAACTCGATGGCCGCAAAGACGCCCGTGAGCGCGCCACCGAGCTGTTGCAACGGGTCGGCCTGGGTCAACGCCTGACCCACTCGCCGCGCCAGCTCTCCGGTGGCGAACAGCAGCGTGTGGCGATTGCCCGTGCCTTCGCCGCCGAGCCCGATGTGTTGTTCGCCGATGAGCCCACCGGCAACCTCGACAGCCACACTGGCGAGCGCATCAGCGATCTGCTATTCGAACTCAACAAGGAACGCGGCACCACCCTGGTGCTGGTAACTCATGACGAACGCCTGGCACATCGCTGCCGGCGCCTGATCCGCCTTGAAGCCGGCCTGCTGGTCGCCCCTCTGGAGCCTTGATGGCACGCCTGCCGCTGTTGCGCCTGTTCAGTCTCGCCATTCGCCAACTGCTGCGCGATGCCCGCGCCGGTGAGTTGCGCGTGTTGTTCTTCGCCTTGCTGGTGGCCGTGGCGGCGAGTACCGCCATCGGTTACTTCGGCGCCCGCCTGAACGGCGCCATGATGCTGCGCGCCACCGAGTTTCTCGGCGCCGACCTGTTGCTGGAAGGCAGTTCGCCGGCGCGGCCGGAACAGATCAACAGTGGCATCGAGCTGGGCCTTGAACATGCTCAGGTGGTGGAATTTTCCAGTGTCATTGCCACCGACAACGGTATTCAGCTGTCCAGCATCAAAGCCGCCGATGACGTCTACCCGTTGCGCGGCGAACTGAAAAGCGCCCCCGCGCCGTTCGCGCAGGAAGCGCCCGGGGGCGGTCCGAAACCCGGCGAAGCCTGGGTTGAAGCGCGACTGCTGACTGCGCTGGACTTGAAGATCGGCGACAGCATCGATGTCGGCATGAAAACCCTGAAACTGGCGCGGGTGCTGACCTACGAACCGGATCGCGCCGGCAACTTCTACAGCCTGACGCCACGGGTGCTGATCAATCTCAGCGACCTCGAGGCGACCGGCGTGGTGCAACCCGGCAGCCGGGTCAGTTACCGCGAACTCTGGCGCGGCAACGCCCAGGCGCTGGAAACCTATCGTCAATTGATCAAGCCAGGCCTGGCCGCCAACCAGCGCATCCAGGATGCCCGCGATGGCAATCGGCAGATCGGCGGTGCCTTGGGCAAGGCCGAACGTTACTTGAACATGGCCAGCCTGGTAGCGGTGCTGCTGTCCGGCGTGGCGGTGGCGTTGTCGGCGACACGCTTCGCCACCCGCCGATTCGATGCCAGTGCATTGCTGCGCTGTCTGGGCCTGTCCCGCCGGGAAACCATGGTGCTGTTCAGTCTGCAACTGACGGTTCTCGGACTGCTCGCCAGCATCAGCGGCGCCCTGCTTGGGTGGCTGGCGCAGCTCGGGCTGTTTGCGCTGCTGCATGATTTACTGCCGACTGACGTTCCACCGGGAGGCCTGTTGCCGGCCATTGCGGGGATCGGCACCGGGCTGGTCGCGCTGGCCGGTTTCGCCCTGCCGCCGTTGGCCGCTTTGGGGCGAGTCCCACCGCTGCGGGTATTGCGCCGGGACTTGCTACCGATTCCCTCCAGCACTTGGATGGTCTATGGCGCGGCGTTGGGCGCCCTCGGCCTGATCATGTGGCGTTTGAGCCTGGACCTGGTGCTGACTTTCGCCCTACTCGGCGGCGGCGTGATCGCGGCACTGGTGCTTGGCGGTTTGCTCTTGCTGCTGCTCAAGAGCCTGCGCCGGATGCTGGCCCGCGCCTCATTGCCATGGCGTCTGGGGTTGGGCCAACTGTTGCGCCATCCACTGGCGGCGGCGGGTCAATCCCTGGCCTTCGGCTTAATTCTGCTGTCGATGGCGCTGATCGCTTTGCTGCGTGGCGAGCTGCTCGACACCTGGCAAAACCAGTTGCCGAAAAATGCCCCGAACTATTTCGCCCTGAACATTCTGCCGGCGGACAAACAAGCCTTCAGCGATCGGTTGATGGAGCTGTCAGCACAATCGGCACCGCTGTACCCGGTGGTGCCGGGACGGCTGATCAGCATCAATGGCAAACCGGTGCAGGAGATCGTCAGCAAGGACTCGGCCGGTGACCGGGCCATTCAACGCGACCTGAGCCTGACCTGGGCGGCGGACCTGCCGGCGGGCAACAAGCTCACCGCCGGCAACTGGTGGGATCAGCAACCGGCGGATGAACTACCCGGTGTTTCGGTGGAAGGCAAAGTTGCCGAAAGCCTCAAGCTCAAGCTCGGCGATCACATGGTGTTTAGCGTTGGCGGGGTCAATCGGGAGGCGAAAGTCACCAGCCTGCGGGAGATCAACTGGGACAACTTCCAGCCGAACTTTTTCATGATCTTCCAACCCGGCACCTTGAAGGATTTGCCGGCGACCTACCTGACCAGTTTCTATCTGGCACCCGGTCACGACCAGCAGATCGTCGACCTGTCCCGCAGTTTTCCAGCGGTGACCATCCTGCAAGTCGAAGCGTTGCTGGAGCAGTTACGCARCATTCTCGCGCAAGTGACCCTGGCAGTGGAGTACGTGCTGTTGTTCGTGTTGGCGGCGGGGATGGCGGTATTGTTCTCCGGCTTGCAGGCCACCCTCGATGAACGTATTCGCCAAGGCGCGTTGCTGCGAGCGCTGGGCGCCGAACGGCAGTTGCTGGTCAGGGCCCGGCGAATCGAGTTCGGTTTGCTCGGCGCGGTCAGCGGGCTGTTGGCGGCATTGGGCTCGGAACTGGTGAGCCTGGTGCTCTACCGCTACGCCTTCGATCTGCCCTGGCATCCGCATCCATGGCTGCTGGTCATGCCGCTGATCGGCGCGGCGCTGATCGGCGGTGCCGGTGTATTCGGCACGCGCCGCGCCTTGAACGCCAGCCCGCTGACAGTCTTGCGCGAGGGTTGATAAACTCAAGTACGCTTGTTTAAAAACCCGATTCAAGAACTCAACCACAAGAAGTCGCCATGAGCCGTTATCGCCCTCCCCGCACCGCCGGCACCGCGCTGATCACCCCCGAAGGTGAAGCGCGGATGCGCGCCGAGTTTCATGAGCTCTGGCATGTGCGCCGACCGCAAGTGACGCAATCGGTCAGCGAGGCGGCGGCCCAGGGCGATCGCTCGGAAAACGCCGAATACACCTACGGCAAAAAGATGCTGCGCGAGATCGATAGCCGTGTGCGCTTTCTCACCAAACGGTTGGAAGCGCTCAAGGTGGTCAGTGAAAAGCCCAGCGATCCGAACAAGGTCTACTTTGGCGCCTGGGTCACGATCGAAGACGAGGACGGCAAAGAGTCGCGCTATCGCATCGTCGGCCCGGATGAGCTGGACCTGAAGCTAGGCCTGATCAGCATCGACTCACCGCTGGCCCGCGCCTTGATCGGCAAGGCACTGGACGCCGAAGTGCGAGTGCAGACACCAACCGGTGAGCAGTGCGTGTATATCGTGGCAATCGACTATTTTTGAGCCACGGTGCTCTAAGCCGTAGAACCCTGAGCCTCAGCAGCGGGCAATCAGCCCTTGGCGCGCGACGCGGGTCAGTTGCCTGATCACTTCAGGCGCGTCCTCGGCGCTGGGTGCCTGAATCACCGCCAGATCGAAACTGTCAGTCGCGAAGCGCTCCAGCGACTCGCCATCTTCGACAAACTGGATCAGGAATGCTGCCGGACCGCCGGTGCGACGTGGCCAGCCATCGAGGTAACGCAACAGCGTCGGCTGATGTTTACCGCCAAGCAGGATTTTTGGATTGCGCTGGGTGAGATGTGCCGTAATCGGCGCGGGGCGTACAACGGGGTTCAATGCATTCATTGTGTCGTGTCTCTGCCTCAAAAGTCTGCATGGCAGGTGAGAGGCAACACCGAACCAGCGCTTTAGCGGTATTTCGAAGCCTGTTTCAAGCTTCTATCGGCAACTGAATGAGTCACCTGGCGCCCCGCAAGTAGCYGTTTAAATCGGCGCATGAGCAGCATCCTAGAGAAGCTGACCGGACAGTGTCAAGAATCGCCAGCAACAAAAAAAGGCCCGCACAGTGCATCACACTGCGCGGGCCTTTTTGTCGAGTCAGAGCGGTCAGTCGGAGATGGCGCGGTCGACCGAGAGCTTGCCTGCGCCTTCGATCAGCACTGCGAGGCTGCCACCGAGCAAGGCCAGGGCGAATTCATAACCGTTGTTGGCCATGAACAGACCGTTGCTGATGTGCACCGAGAAAATCGCAACCAGCGAGAGGAAGGTCAGCCCCAACGCCGCCGGACGTGCCAGCAGGCCGATGATCAGCGCCAGACCGCCGAAGAATTCAGTACCACCAGCCAGGATTGCCATCAGGTGACCGGGCGCCAATCCAATGCTTTCCATGTACTGCGCGGTGCCGGCAATGYCGTAGCCGCCGAATGCCCCGAAGAGTTTCTGTGAGCCGTGGGCCGCGAAGATGATGCCGACGAAAATCCGCAGAATCGTCAGGCCGTAGCCAGCGCGGGTAGACAGTACCTTGTTGATCAGTGTGCTCATGCTGTGTCATCCATTGTGAGAGTGTGTTGGTTGGTCGCCATATTAATCGGTTTATCTCATGTTAAAAGCGCAAAAAACGCACCATAACAATCAGATTAGTCGATCATTTACGTAAGGCAACTTTCTGCCCCTGAGGCTCCAACGATTCCCGCTCCCGATCGAACGCCAGGTAATACTTGTTCACGCTATTAACATAGCTGACAGCCCCCATTCCCACCTGCTCCATGGCGATGCGCTCAACCTGGAAAAACCACTGATTAGGATTCAGGCCGCGCCGCCGAGCCTCGGCCCGCATGCCCTGGACCCGCTCCGGTCCCATGTTGTAGGCCGCCAGCACGAACGCCATCCGTTCGCGCTCGTTGAGTTTGGGGCTGGCAAAGAATTTGCGGCGGATCATCGCCAGGTACTTGGCGCTGGCCTGCACATTGGCATCGAGATTCTGAATGTCACTGACGCCAACCCGTTGGGCGGCCGAAGGTGTTATTTGCATAAGGCCGGTGGGGCCACCGCCATTTCTGGCGGAGGGTTGCAACGCCGATTCCTTGAAGGCCAGCGCTGCCAGGTTCAGCCAGTCCATGTCCTGGGCTTGAGCGTGTTTTTGCAGCACCGGTCGAAGTTTTTCCAGGCGCTGACGATCGGCCTTGGCCAAGGGATAGTGCACTTGATACAGGCGCCGGTAGATCCGCAGGAACGCCGCATCCTGGTCCGACGGTTGCTTGTAGGTGGTCAGGAAACGGTCGATGCTCGCCCGCAGCATCGAGGCGTCGCGGCGTACGAACCAGTATTCMTCGCCCGGCTCACGGATGAGGACCTGTCGATCGAAGCGCAACTTGGGCAGGATCTTGCCCCAGCGCTCGGCGATCGGTTGCTCGACGATGGTCAGATGGAAGATCCCGCCCTGGACCATTTCCAGTACGTCCTCGACGGCCAGGCTTGGGTCGACCCACTCGATCTTCACCGGGGGCAGTTTGTGCAGCGCGAGCTTCTGATTGATCTGGCTGACCGCATCCCCGGCAGCACTACCGGTGGGCAGCGCGAGGGTTTTACCCGAGAGTTGTTCAAGGTGGGTGTAACGCCGTTCGCCTTTGATCCCCACCAGCAGTAACGGCACGTCGCTGGCAATCGGCTCACTGGTGCTGACCGCGTGCCCCGATTGCGGATCAAGCAATTCCCCCGGCGCGACCAGATCGCCCTCCCCGCGCTGCAACGCGCCGAGCAGTTGATCCTTGGCTTTGGGAATGATCTTGAGGGTGATTTCCTGGCCGTCACGGGCGTGGCCATTAAGGTATTGCTCGAAAGCCCGCAGGCGGTGGTATTCGACGCCGATGGCCTGGCCCTGAACTTCGCCGGAGCTGTTGCGGCTCTGGTTGACCAGCACCCGCAGCACACGGCTACTGCGAATCTCCGCCAGGTCGCGGACCTTGGCTGCCGGTACGGCTTGCAACGGCCCGGCCAGACGCGCAACCGCCGGCATCGGCAGCAGCAACGAACAACACAGCAGTAACAAAACCGAGGGACGTGTCATCCACTCTCCGGAAAGAATACTGGCCAACCTCATGAGAGATTTCATGACATCGGGCAACAGAAACAGAGCGCTTGAAGCGCTGATAAAGTGCGAGAGAGTGGCACAGTGATGGCAAATCTACCAACCCCGACCTGCCTCGCGGCCTCAACAGACAGCTTTAACTCGTTGTAGTTCTTGGTTTTTCTTATAAATCTACAGCTCTGATATGCTTTCCGGCCTTTGGTCCGAGGTAGCACCATGCAACTCATCGATATCGGCGTCAACCTGACCAACCCCAGTTTTGCCGACAAACACCAGGCTGTACTCGACCGAGCCTACGCTGCCGGGGTCTGCCAACTGGTGCTTACCGGGACCAGCGTCGAGGGCAGCGAACAGGCGCTGGAACTGTGCCGGCAACTGGACGAAAGCGCTCAACGACTGTTCGCCACCGCCGGCATTCACCCGCACTCGGCCAGCGACTGGAACGCCGACAGCGCCCAGCGTCTGCGCAGCTTGCTCAAGGAGCCGAACGTAGTGGCCGTGGGTGAATGCGGCCTCGATTTCAATCGTGATTTCTCGCCCCGCCCGCAACAGGAAAAAGTCCTAGAAGAACATCTGGCAATGGCGGTCGAACTGCAACTGCCGGTGTTCCTGCATGAGCGCGACGCCAGTCAACGACTGCTGGAGATCCTGCACGATTACCGCGATCAATTGCCGGCTGCCGTGGTGCACTGCTTCACCGGAGAAAAGAAGGCGCTGTTCAGCTATCTCGATCTGGACTTGCACATCGGCATCACTGGCTGGATCTGCGACGAACGCCGGGGCACGCACCTGCATCCGTTGGTCAAGGAGATTAAACGCGGGCGCTTGATGCTGGAGAGCGACGCGCCGTATCTGCTGCCCCGCAGCTTGCGCCCCAAGCCGAAGAACGGTCGCAACGAGCCGGCGTATCTGACTGAAGTGTTGCGTGAAGTGGCGTTGCATCGCGGGGAAAGCATGGAAGATCTCGCCGCCCACAGCACCGCCAGCGCCCGGGCGTTTTTCGGGTTGCCCTCGATCCCCCAGTAACCACTTGAGAACCGTGGCGGTCATTGACCCATATCAAGATTCGACGCACTGAGTAGCGGCACAATAATGGCACCTTGCCAAAACTGTTTCCGCTATCAGAGAAGACCTCCATGGGTGCCTGGCTTAGCAATATCTCGCTGAAATACAAATTCTGGGCAGTCAACGCCGTCGCCTTTGTCACCACCCTGTTGCTGGTGCTGTACGCCGTGCAGCTCGAACAACAGGCCCGCAGTCACGCCGCGCAAGTATCGGCCCAGGCCCAGGCACGATTGCTCAATGCCTGGCCTGCCGGGCAGCCGCTGCCCAAGGCCGACAACCTGCTGACCTTCAATCGTGGGCAGGCGCCTTTACTGAACGGGCAACCACTTCTGGAACTGACCGATACCCTCGGTTGGGTCCAAATCAATGCCATGCCGCTGTTCGGGGAAAATCCGTTGATGGGTGCCGAGGTGTTCGCTCGTCCCGACGGTCAACAGGTCGCGGTTGTTGCCTACAGCCCGAGCCTGAGCCAGGTGTTCGGCGAGCGCTTCACTCACTACGCGGTAGCGGTGTTCATCCTGATGCTGGCGATGCTCGGCGCGTCGCAACTGTTGATCCGCTTCCTGCTCAGCCAGCTCAACACCTTGAAAGACGTGATGCTCCACGTCGAGAAAACCGGTGACCTGTCGGCCCGTGTGCCCCTGGCCTGCAAGGACGAAGTCGGGCAGATGGCCAACGCCTTCAATGCCATGCAAGCCGGCTACCAGCGGGTGGTCAACACTGTCGCCAGCACCGCCCGGCAACTGGACGTCGGCGCCGCGCGACTGGCCGCGAGCATGAATGAAGTGCGTCACGGCATGCTCGGCCAGCAAAGCGAAACCGATCAGGCCGCCACGGCGATCAACGAAATGACCGCCACGGTCCATCACATTGCCCAACATGCCGGCGCCACCCGCGACCTCTCGCAAACCGCCGACACCCTGGCTGGCAGCGGTCAGGAAGTGGTGACTCGGGTGCAAAAATCGATTGGCGGATTGTCCACCGGCGTGCAGCAAACCGCCGAGATGATTCAGCGCCTGGCCGAGGACAGCCAGAAGATCAACGGCGTGGTCAACGTGATTCACAGCATCGCTGAACAAACCAACCTGCTGGCCCTGAACGCGGCCATCGAAGCGGCCCGGGCCGGTGAAATGGGCCGAGGGTTTGCGGTAGTCGCCGATGAAGTGCGCAACCTGGCCAAACGGGTCCAGACGTCCACCGACGAGATCACCACCATGGTTTCAGCGCTGCAGGCCGGGACTCGGGACGCGGTGGATTTCATGCAGGAAAGTTCGTACAAGGCGGACGACTGCATGCAACAGGCCCAGGAAGCCAGTGTGGCCCTGGCTGAAATCACCGGAGCGGTGGCGCAAATGCGTGAAAGCAATACGCAGATCGCGGTGGCGGCCGAGCAGCAGAGTCATGTGGCGGAGGAGATGAATCGGGCCGTGGTGAGCATTCGCGACGTGACCGAGAACACCGTGAAGCAGACCGTGAACTCGGCGATTACCAGCAATGAATTGGCGATGTTGGCCGGGGAATTGAGCAAGGCCATCGGGCAGCTCAAGCTTTAAGGGCCCGCGAAGGCAGTCAACATGAATATCGACCATGACCCCTATCGCGCCGATAGCCAGCCTTGATTCGCCGACGTCTTTCGCCCGACCTATTCTTTGTTCATGAGCCTCAACGAACCAAGGATAAGCATCATGGGCAAACGTCATCCCAACCTTCCCGCCTGGCAATGGCGCCTGTACCCGCACAATCACCAGCACCCGACCAATCTGGTGTTGCACCTGATTGCCGTGCCGCTGTTCATCGTGGCGTTTTTGCTGATGGTCTCGGGGGTGTTCAGCCTGGATCTGGCAAGCTTCGCAATTGGCGTCATCGGCCTGATTGCCGCCTTGGGCCTGCAGCGTCACGGTCATAGCCTGGAGGCGCAAGCCTCCGAGCCGTTCAGTGATCGCAAAGACGCAGTATCACGCTTGCTGGTCGAGCAGTTCCTGACCTTCCCCCGGTTTTTCTTCAGTGGCGGCTGGTGGCGCGCCTGGCGCGAACGCCACCGTCGCCATCGCTGATCAGGCGAAAATCGTGACGGTCTGCCGACTCATGGCGATCAACTGACCGTCTTCGCTCCAGAGATTGGCGGCGGCGTGCCCGTAGCCGTCGGCGGCATGTTCGATGTCCACCAGGTACTTGCACCAGTCCAGCGTACTCAGCGCCAGCAACGGCTGGACGAATTCGATGGTCCAGGTGAGCGTGCTGCCTGCCGCCGGTTTCTTCAGATGCGACAACAAGGACGGYGGCCAGGCGTCGACCAGCGCCAGGATATGGGCTTCGCTGACCGACTCGCCCTCCCCATCCCCGCGCAAGCGTACCCAACCACCCATGTCCCGCGATTTGTTACCAGTGAACGGCATGCCACCGATACTCCAGCGCATGGCCAGGTAGCGCATGAATTCCGGGGTCACGCCCTTGATGTACGGCAGTTCCTGACAGTCGTCCCAATGCTTCATCTCAGGAGCCGGGTTGGCCGCGACCACCACTTCGGAAGTTCGCGAAGCGCCGAAGCTGCCCTGGACCAATGTCACCACTTGCCCCTTCTGCATCGCCCGGCCCAGCACCTGGCTGACGGCTTTGCCTTCGCGCAATACGTCGACTTCAAAACTGACCGGTACATCGGGCTCGACCGGGCCAACAAAGGTGATTGCCAGCGAGCGCACCGGACGATCCGCCGGGACTTTTGCGCGCATGGCTTCGTATTGCAAGGCGGCGATCAGACCACCAAAACTCGCCCGCCCCTGGCCCCACTCAGGTGGAATAGACACTTCCTGCGGCTGGCTGCGAACAGCGTCGAGCAGATCGGAAAAGCGCATGGAAACCTCAGAGACTGGGAAATGGATGGAGCGATCTTAACCAGCCCGCAAGGCCGGCACAGCGCTTATTCCGGCCAAAATTACTGACAGATGGGCCGTGCTCGGCTGGAACCCACATTGGATTCGTGGGGATTCGTGGTGGTTTCAGGATTTGAAACAGGCTCTGCTGAGTTTGTCGAGAACACGGTCGGCGCGCTCTTCGGTCTGGGCCATGGTGGTTTTCCAGATTTCGACACATGGCTGCAAATCAGGCTCTTCCTTGGCGCGGGCCAGCCATTGCCAGCTGTCGTGCCAATCCCCCAAGGCAGCCTGAGCCGACTTCAGCCTGGGCATGGCCGCTTCCGGCAAACGATCCAGTTCGGGATAAGCTTCGATGCCATAACGCGCACGCTTGATCAGCAGGCGCAGACGATGGCGGTCATGGGCGGGATCGTGCAGGGCCTGGTCGAGTTTCTTCCATTGTTTGGCCAGGCGTTTTTCGATGCGCTGGCGCAAGCCCTTGAGCAAACCCTGGCGTTGGGAGGCCCGCAGGAACCGCGGAAAGGCGTCGAGGATCATCAACAACTGGGTCAGCTCCGGGCTCATCGCCACGGCGGGATAAGCCTCAGCCATCCGCGCCATGCGCCGGTGCGCGGCCTCGGGTTGATTGTGCTGGAGCAAGTACGCTGCCAGCACTTCACGATCACGCAACGGTGTGGTCAGTTGGCCGACCCGGGACGACGCTGCTTCCAGTTGTTCTACCCAACCACGGCAGACATCGCGTACTCCCTGAATCGAATTACCCTGAGTACGCTCCATCATGCCTCAACGGCCGGCGCGGGACTCACGAATGTAGAAGCGGGCCTTCTCGGCCTTCCTGGTACAACCTTCGTAAGCTTCGAATTGTTGCTGGGTCTTGGCACCGGTCAGCAACGACAGCGCCTTGGAGTAGCTGACAGTCCCGGCGAAACCCTCGGCCTTGGCCAGATCCAGTTCGTGCCAGGCAGCGTCGATCTGGCTACCGCAGCTGTCACGGTAAGCGGTTTTACCGGCACAACCGGCAAGCGCCAACGCAATCAAAGGCACACAAATCCAGGCTTTCATCACTCACACCTCAAAGATAGTAGACAGTCGTGCAGGTAAGACCGCTCTGGCGCGCGAAAAGTGCCTTGGACCCGCAGTGGAAACTATAGCGCTCGCGAGGATACCGACTCGCCTTCGTTGAGTGTCAAAAAACGACGCCAGCTCCCGTCGAACGACCATAGCGATTGAAGCGTGCCCCTCGTTGGGTGCATTGTTGAACCTTGTCAAAGAGGTCGATTCATGAAAAAGCGTGTCGCACTGGTGTTGGGCTCGGGCGGTGCCCGGGGCTACGCCCATATCGGCGTCATTGAAGAGATCGAACGGCGTGGCTATGACATTGCCTGCATCGCCGGTTGCTCCATGGGCGCGGTGGTCGGCGGGATCTATGCCGCCGGCAAACTCGATGATTATCGCGACTGGATCGAGAGCCTGGATTACCTCGACGTGTTGCGTCTGGTGGATGTCAGCTTCCGCCTGGGCGCGATTCGCGGGGAGAAGGTCTTCGGGCAGATCCGCAAGATCGTCGGCGAGATCAATATCGAAGACCTGCGCATCCCCTACAC